>CAXTYP010000285.1:0-3826 GCA_964248435.1 uncultured Acidobacteriaceae bacterium
CCAGAGCCTTCCCCGAAGAAATAGTGCTCCATCTGCTCCACCAGGAACTCCTGCGCCTGCGGCGTCCAGGGCTGCAGCCGGTACTCGTTCAGGAGCATCTTCTGGTGCTCTACCCACTCACCCCAGGCTTTTTTTGAAACGTTGTTGTAGATCTTGTGGCCGAAATCACTATCAAACGGCGGCTCATCCAGCCCTTCCATCTCCGTCTTGTACCGTGCGCAAAACACCATGTGTGCCATCGATTCTCCCGTTCTCATTCTAGCGGCGCGACCTTAGCGGTGAGAGCCGGGGTTTGCCGGCGGCCACCAGTCCGCAACCGTGACAAAGCGGTAGTTGGCCGCGAGTCCGCGCTCCAGCAGAAAACCCAGGGCCGCGACCGTGCGGCCGCGCTCGACGTTGATCCGCCCCGGGCCGCCGTCGTGCAGCAGGATCGTCGAGCCGCGACCGGCTTTCCGGTTGCTTCGAATGCCGCGCTCGACCGCTTTCATGATCTGTTTCGGAGCACGGTTCTTGCGCCAATCGAAGCCCATGCTGTTCCACATCACCGTTTGGAGACCGAGCTCCCGCGCCGCCCGCAGCACCGCGGGCCGGCGCTTGCCGAACGGCGGTCGAAAATAGCGGACCGGTGCCCCCGTCAGGTCTTCCAGAACGGCGTTGCAGTCGCGAATCTCCGCCCGGATGGCATTGCTGCCCAGGTATAGGAGGTTGCGGTGCGACATTGAGTGGTTCGCAATCACATGTCCAGCGGCGCTCACCTGCCGTACCAGCCAGGGAAGCTGCCGGGCGTATGTACCTACAAAAAAGAAGGTTGCGCGAACACCGGAACCTGCAAGTTTTTCCAGTACTTCCTGCGTGTACCGGTCGTTTGGTCCGTCGTCAAAGGTAAGGGCCAGCTCGCGCCCGTTGGGCCCATGCACCAGGGTGCGGCCCCACACCTGCGAGGTGCACCACTGCGTACGCTCCCAGCCGCCAACCAGGGCGGCGACCGCGATCCCTGCCCCGGCTGCGTCAATTCCCCAGTCCATGACGCCAGTGTAATGGTCTGTGCATCTATTCATGTGTACGGGTCCCAGCGGAAGCTTCAAGGATTCGAAAGAAAGCTTCCCTTACCGTCCCTCTTCGCTTATTATTCGCCTAGCCGCCATCGGCGGCCCTTGTGAGCTCCCCGGCTTTCAGGCCCAGATTTCCCAAGCGAGTGCTCTCATGCCTAAACGTTTTGCGGTGTCCAGTTCCGGTTCTTCTTCCTTGCTACCCCTCCCGCTCTTCCCTGAGCTGGAGCAATCACCTACTGCCGCTGCTGAGTTGGCTCCCGAGCCGGAGCCGTCCGAAAGCCGCAAGCCCCCGGCCCGTGCCGGGCTGCTTCTTCCCCGCTTTGCCACCGCGGGCCCACTCCGCATCGCGATTGAAGGTCCGCCGCGGGTTGGAAAATCCACCCTGACGCAGCTTTTGGCCGAGCGCACCGGGGCTGCCCGCATCGCCGAGCCGGTCAACAATCCCTTTTTATCGCGCTTTTATGCCGGCGAGCCCGGCATGGCCTTTGCCACCCAGATGTGGTTCCTGCGAGAGCGTCTCGCGCAGCAGGCCGCAGCCGCCATGCTCCACGGGCCCGTTGTTTCCGATTACATCCTTGAAAAGGACAAGTTGTTTGCTTTTCTCAACCTGTCTGACGCCGAGCTCGGCATCTACAAGGAGTTTCACCAGGCCAATGCCGTCGTGCCCCGGCCGCCGGACCTGGTCGTCTACCTGCAAGCCAGTCCATCCGTGCTGCTGGAACGCCGCATGCGCAAAGGGATTGTGTCCGAGCAGGAGCTGGACGAGGACTACTTCACCCAGGTTTGCCAGGCGTATGAGCATTTCTTCTCCCGCTACACAGCGACGCGCCTGCTGGTGGTTGACACTTCAGCCATCGACTTTGTTCACTCCGAGCGCGAGCGCGCCCTACTGATTGATCGCATCCTGGCCCCCGTCCATGGACGCGAGCACTTTGCGCCGCTCGCTCAGATCGCATAGCCCAGATCGCGTTGTCCGGAGAGCTAGCCCAGGGTTAGGCTCCGGCGCTTACACTGGGAGCACACGGGCTGCATTCCTTATCGGGAGCGGCACTGGAGTGCAACCGATGAGCCTTTCTGTTCCACGAGATACCCCGCCAAATCCCCTGCGCGACGCCGCTTCCTCCCTCCCCTTACCCAAAGTCACTTTTCCCGCGCTGGCCGCCAAAAAAGTCGCTCGCGAGCCCATCACGGCGCTGACCGCTTACGACTACCCGTCAGCCCGCATTGTGGACGAGGCAGGAATCGACTTTGTGCTGGTTGGCGATTCACTTGGCATGGCCGTGCTCGGCTACGACTCGACGATTCCCGTAACGCTCGACGAGATGCTGCACCATACCCGTGCGGTGCGCCGGGGGGTGAGCCGGGCACTGCTGGTCGCGGATATGCCGTTTGGGACGTACCACGCCGATGAGGGGGAAGCGGTTCGGAATGCGACCCGACTCCTCAAGGAGGCCGGGGCCCAGGCGGTGAAATTTGAGGGCGCGCGGCCAGCGCTCGCCGGCCGCATGGTCGAAGCTGAAATTCCGGTCGTCGCGCATCTGGGACTGACGCCGCAGGGCATACATCGCATGGGCGGCTACAAGGTGCAGGCACGCACGGTTCCCGCGGCCGAGCGCTTGCTCGCCGATGCGCTTGCGATGGAGGCTGCGGGCGCGGCGCTGCTGGTGCTTGAGGGGGTTCCTGGGGAAGTCGCCGCCCGGGTCACGGATTCGCTCGGAATTCCGGTGATTGGGATCGGTGCCGGTGCCGGGTGTGACGGGCAGATCCTGGTGCTCCACGACATCCTGCACCTGACCTTTGCCCCGGCGGCCAAGTTCGTGCGCCGCTACGCTGATGTGGGGGCGCTGATGCGCGAAGCGATCGGGCAGTATGCGGAGGACGTCCGGGAGCGACGCTTTCCGTCGGAAGAGGAAAGCTATCACCTGCCGGGGGAAGCCCGCACAGCATGGCAGGGGGAAAAGGCCTGATGGCTTCACGGAAATACCTGCCAGCGCCGGCGTGTGTTTGCTCCAGCCCAACTCGATGTTCACGATGCAGATAGCCCGCACAATCGCCGAGGTGCGGCGATGGCGCCGGGATCACGAGGGGGAAGCCGCGCTCGGTTTTGTGCCGACCATGGGCGCCCTGCACGCGGGACATCTTTCGCTGGTGCAGGCGGCCCGAGCGGAAAATGAACATATCGCCGCTTCCATCTTCGTCAACCCCAGCCAGTTCGGCCCGTCAGAGGATTTTGGGAAGTACCCGCGAACCTTTGAGGCCGATTGTTCGCTCCTCGACAAGGCCGGAGTCGAGCTGCTGTTCGCGCCTGACGCCGCGGAGATGTACCCCCCGGGGTTCGCAACCGCGATTGACGTCGGCCCGGTCGCGACCCGGCTGGACGGTGCGTCGCGGCCCGGTCACTTCACCGGGGTGGCAACCGTGGTGGCGAAACTGTTCGGCATCGTGGAGCCCACACGGGCGTATTTCGGCCAAAAAGACGCGGCACAGGTCGCCGTTCTGCGTCAGCTCGTCCGCGACCTATCCTTCCCGGTCGAGCTCCGCGTCTGCCCCACGGTGCGAGAGCCCGATGGCCTCGCGCTTTCCTCGCGCAATCGCTACCTGTCCTCGTCCGAGCGAAAGCAGGCCCTTGTTCTGGTCCGGGCGCTGGGAGCGGCCGAGGTCCTGGCTCAATCCGGCACCATCCATGCCGAACCAGTGCTCGCGACCGCCCGCGCCGTGCTCGACGCCGAGCCCGGTTTCCGCATCGACTACCTGGCCCTGGTCGACCCCGATAC
>CAXTYP010000286.1:0-3825 GCA_964248435.1 uncultured Acidobacteriaceae bacterium
CCGCACGCGGGGCGAGCACGCGACGGCGCCGAAAGCGCGGCAGCGGCGGCGGGAGATTGCGTATGCGCTGCACAGGTCGGGTGACGGCGAGCGGGTTTTGCTGCGGCAGCGGCCGCTGGAGGCTTCGCTGATGGCCGGGATGTGGGAGTTGCCGGAGCTTGCCGGACCGCCTCCGGAACAAGCTGTGCTGTTGCGGCTGAAGCACTCGATCACGGTAACGGATTACACGGTCAGCATCTTGGAGTGCTCCCCGAAGTGCTCCGGGGAGTGCTCCGAGGAGTACCCCGGGGAGCAGGCACGCGCGGGCGGCGGCTCCCTGGCCTGGGTGGCGCTTGATCGGCTGCCGGAGTTGCCCTTAACAGGGCTTTGCCGCAAGGTACTGCGGCGGCTTGCATTATGGCCTGCTCTGTCCGCCACGCGCTAGCGAGCCATGGCATGGACCTGCGCAGTGTGGGCGGAGCCGGGCTGCGTCCTATCTCGTCATCACGCACGAACCATGGCCTGGCGCGTAGTTGCGGAGTGTGGGTCTTCATGCGAGGAGATGGAAGGTTGCGGCAAGCGCCGGCTAGCGTCGCCTGGCGACCTCGCGGGTGCCGCCGCTATAGGTGAGAATGGCGGCGAGCAGGTGGATCCAGAACCAGGTGCCCAGGCCGAGGCGGGTGTAGATCATAATGAGAACCAGCACGCGCGGCAGAAAAATCCACAGCAGCGCGTCGCCGGGCCAGGGGACGGGAAAACGGACCTGGTCGAACCACTCGACAAAGAGCGCGACGCGGGGGAGAAAGATGGCAAGCACTAGAAACCAGACAGGGAGACTCATGAAAGCACCAGTGAATGTAATGTATGCGACGGCTCAGCGGAATGCACCGCTGATGTTTGCCGCGGCCCTGATGGCTTGCCCGATGCTGGGACAAACGAGCGGGCAGCAGACGGCCATGCCGCCGGTGCCCGCGGTGGCGGGTGTACCGCAGGCCGCGCAGGAAGCGGCGGGGCTGGTGGACCCGGAGAAGATACGGGCGAATGTCAAATTTCTGTCGAGCGACCTGCTGGAAGGCCGCGGGCCTGGCAAGCGCGGCGGTGAGCTTGCCGGGGAGTACATTGCGACCGAGTTCGCCTTGAATGGGCTGAAGCCGGCCGGCGACAACGGGACGTTTTACCAGAAGGTGGATTTGTACGCTGTGCACACGGATGAGGCAGCGACGAAGTTCACGCTGGTGCCGGCGAAAGGCGCGCCGATGCCGCTCACCTACGGCACGGACTTTGTGACCAAGGACGAACGCGGCGAGGCGAGCGCGGAGATCGACGCGCCGATCGTGTTTGTCGGCTACGGGATCGACGCGCCGGAGTATGGCTGGAACGACTACCGGGGCGTGGACGTGAAGGGCAAGGTGCTGCTCGTGATCGTGAACGAGCCGGCCTCGGACGACGAGAAGTTTTTCAAGGGCAAGGCCATGACCTACTACGGCCGGTGGACCTACAAGTACGAGCAGGCGGCGCGGCTAGGGGCGGTCGGCGTGCTGATCATTCACCGGACGGACCTGGCGAGCTACCCGTGGGCGGTGGTGCAGAACTCGCAGGCGATCGAAAAGAGCTACCTGAAGGGCGACCCGCTGGCGACGTTAAAGGCCGCGAGCTGGATTCAGCTGGACACCGCGCGGCGGCTGATGGCGGCCTCGGGGCTTGATCTGGACAAGGAGATGGCTGCCGCCGGCAAGCCGGGGTTCCGGGCCGTGGAGCTGCCGGTGCGCTTGCAGGCCCATGTGGCGAGCGTGGTGCGGCCTTACAGCTCTGCAAATATCGTGGGCAAGGTGGAAGGGACGGACACGGCGGAAAAGGACGCTGTGCTGTACACGGCGCACTACGACCACCTGGGCATGGACCCGAATGCGAAGGGCGACGGGATCTACAACGGCGCGGCGGATAACGGCACGGGCTGCGGCATTTTGATCGAACTGGGACGGGCGTTCGCGCAAAGCAAGACGCCGCCGCCGCACACGGTTTACTTCGCGTCGGTGACAGCGGAAGAGCAGGGGCTGCTGGGCTCGGCGTACCTGGGCATGCACCCGCCGGTGCCTGCTCGCGACGTGGCGCTGGACCTGAACTACGACGAACTGCTGCCGATCGGGATTCCGCAAAGCACGGAGGTGAGCGGTTCGGAACGGACGCAATTCTACCCCGTGGTCGAAAAGACGGCGCAGGCGTTTGGGCTCACGATTCAGCCGGACCAGTTTCCGATGGCCGGCTCGTACTACCGGTCGGATCATTTTTCGATGGCGCGGGTCGGGATTCCGGCGTTCTCGATTGGGGAAGGAACGCTGTTCGCGGGGCACGATGCGCAGTGGGGAGGCGACCAGATGAAGGACTATACGGCGCACCACTACCACCAGCCGAGCGACGAGTACCACGAGGATATGGATTTTCGCGGGGATGCGCGGATGGCGCAGTTCGGGCTGATGCTGGGGTGGCAGGCGAGCGCGGGCGCCGCGACGGAGTGGAAGGCGGGCGATGAATTTGAGCAGGCGCGGAAAAAGAATGCGGGGCAATAGAGCAGGGCTGTTTGCGGCCTTGCTGTGCGGGGTCTTTGTGCTGGGGTCGGGGCTGGGGCAAGCGCAGGACCCCGGCGCCAAGCCGGACCCCCGGCAGGCTCCTGCTGCGCAAAACGGCGACCCGGCTCTGCACAAACGATCGGCCAGGGAGCCGGACGCGGTGCCGCAGCCGGTGGTTGCGACCGGACACACGAGCCTGCCGCCGGAGGCCGAAGGCGAGTATCCGTGGAACAAGGGCGGCGGCGAGATCAACGTGTACTTCGAGGACGGTAAGCTGCACGGCTACCTGACGGACCCGATGGACCCCGACCCGCACGCCGCGCCCGCGACGCTGGACTTTGCCACGACGCACGTGGACGGGCATGCGGTGGAGTGGACGACGCGGGCGGTTCACGGCGTTTCGTTCAGCTTTACGGGCCACCTGGAGCGAGGCCTGGCGGCGAGCCCTTCCCTGCCCGGCTACTACCTGCTGACCGGGACGTTGACGGAGCATGGCGGCCAGGGGGGCGATGTGGCCCGGACGGTGAGCCTGAAGCGCGAGCCGGGGACACCGTAGCCAGCTTTTCCCCGCTTTTCGCCCCGCGGTGTGGCGAGCTTGCTACTGCACAGGCTCGATGCGCCCCAGCAGGATGGCGTAGCTGGCGAGGCCAAGCAGCAGCACAACGCCGGCCACCACAAAGGCGAGGCTGAAGGAGTGCGTTGCGCGGCTGATGTAGCCGGTGACGATGGGCGCGGAGATGGCGGCGACCTGCCCCATGAAGTTGAGGATGGAGCCGACACGGCCGGAGCCGCCGGGCGGGGCGAGCAGTGAGGGGAGCGTCCACACGATGGGAGCGGCGGCGGAAAGGCCGCCAAGCCCCAGGCTGAGGCAGACGACCACAGCCCCGGAGGCATGGGTGAGGGCGGGCGCGAAGATAAACAGCCCGAGCGCGCTGCCGCCGATCAGGACCGAACGGCGAACGCGATCGGCATCGTGACCCCGGCGCAGAAGGGCGTCGACCAGGAGGCCACCGATCAGGAAATCGGCCGCGGCAGCCACCAGCCAGGGGATGCCGGATAACAGCACGGCACGGCGCGGGGAAAGGTGGACGCCGCGCTCGAGGTAGACGGGGAGCCAGGTCAGCAGGAGGTAAAAGCAGTAGTTGTACGCGCCGGAGCCGAAGGCGGCACCCAGGATTTTAGGGCTGCGGAGCAGGCCGGCGAGGCGGATCGGGGTGGGCTCGGCCGGGGCTGCTGACGCCGGCTGTTTGGCGGCCACAACGTCGAGCGCGGCTTCGTC
>CAXTYP010000287.1:0-3821 GCA_964248435.1 uncultured Acidobacteriaceae bacterium
CACCAACAGAAAAAATTTCCCTGTTCCCCCCCCCCCGGCTCCCCCAAAGCAAAAAAACCTGCATAGCCGTCAAGCAAAACCTGCAAGGCAATGTTTGATCCGCCTACAAGCCTTGCACGGCGGTTGAATCTAGAACTGCTTGAACTCTCGACTTCTGGATGGACCATGAAAATGTCTCGTTTGCCCCAGTCCTTTACCCGCCAGTTCCGCACCAGACACTCCGGCCTGGGCCCCGTGCGCGCAGGCCGTTGCCGCCTGTGGTGCCTGGTTGTTCCAGCTGCTTTAGTTCCTTTTCTTTCCGTCCCGCTTTTGCCGGCCCAACTGGCCGTCAACGCGCCAGCCACGGTTGAGGTCGCACCTCCAGCGGCCCAGGGCGCGGCGCAAGGGGACGTGCTCCCTTCGCAGGCGCTTGGTCCGGATGACCTTCTTCAGATCATGATTCCTTACTGCCCGGAGCTTTCGCACTCTTTCCGCGTTTCCTCGGACGGCACCCTGGCTCTCCCCTTGTTAAAGGAGCCGGTCGCGGTCAACGGGCTGCGGCCCGTGCAGGTGGAGCGCAAGCTGGCCGACGCGCTGGTGGCGGCCGGTATCCTGACCGACCCGGTGGTCAATGTATCGGTGCTGGAATATCGCTCGAAACCGGTCAGCGTGGTTGGGGCGGTCGCGCACCCGTTGACCTTTCAAGCAACGGGCGACACGACCCTGCTGGATGCGCTGGCGCGGGCCGGCGGCCTGACCGCGCTGGTCGGCCCGGTCATCACCGTGACCCACCATACGGAGCTGGCCGACGGCACCATGCGTGTGACCGTGCAGTCCATCCCCGTGCGCGGGCTGATCCAGAACGCCGACCCCAAGCTAAACGTCCGGCTCACCGGGGATGAAGAAGTGCGTGTTCCCGAAGCGGGCCGCATTTTTGTGGCGGGCAATGTTTGCAAGCCTGGTTCGTTTGCCATGCAGGACTCGGCCGACACCACCGTGATCAAGGCACTTGCCATGAGCGAAGGGCTGCAGGCCTATTCGACCCGCCAGGCCTGGATCTATCGCGAGCGCGGCACGGGAGTTCCCCGCGAAGAGATCGCCGTGCCGCTGCACGAGATCATGGCCCGCAAGGCTCCGGACGTGGTGCTGCAGCCTGACGACATCCTTTATGTCCCCGAAGACGGGACCAAGCGCCTGACGGCCAAGGTGCTGGCCGGCATGGTGGGCTTCGGCACCACCGCCGGTGCCGGCCTGCTGGTTTACCACTGAGGCCACCGAAGCATTATTTACTCCGGTTCACTGCTTCACCTGGCCATGCTTTCAGACTCGGAATACCGGGAACACAGGGGACCAAAGCAAACAGAAGGTAACAGAAGGAACTCCGCGGGGATCACCCAAGGAATCCTTCAAAAATGTTCCAGGATTTAAAAACCCGCACCCTCCTTTGTTCCACTTGGCACCCTTGCTCACCCGCTTCCCTAAGCGTCCATGAGGTTTTCACCTATGTCCACACAGAACAGCAAGCCTAACCTTCTTCCCCCGGCCGGGCGCAACCGGCAATCGCTCACCTACCCGGCCCCCATGCTCGAAGCCGACAGCGAAAGCCTCCTGCCGCTCAACCACTACCTGTGGCTGCTGCGCCGGGCCTGGTGGAAGATCGCAATCGCGGTGCTTGTCTGCACGGCACTGACCGCCGCTGGCTGCTTTTTGCTCAAGCCTGTGTATGAAGCCACCGCGCGCATCACGGTGGACAGCAAGGTGCCGTCGGGCGTGATCGGGCAGGTCGCGGGCTCGGAAGGCATGAGCGACGTGGAAAGTTTTCTAACCACCGAGATGGACCTCATTCAATCCGACTCCGTGCTGCGCCCGGTGGCCGAGGAGTATCACCTGATGCCCCCGACCAAGGGTGAAGCCGGGATGCCGAGTGGGCCGGTCGGCTTGAAAAACCTGACGGTGACGCACCCACTCAACAGCCTGCTGCTGAAGATCACCTACCGCTCGCATAGCGCCAAGGAAGCAGCGGACGTGGCAAACGCGGTGGCTCACTCCTACATCGACGAGGTGTACGGCATGCGGGTCCGCTCGTCCTTGAAGATGTCGGACTTTATGGAAAAACAGCTGGACGACCTGAAGGCAAACATGACCCGCAGCGCCGAAGCGCTGTCCGCCTATGAGCGCCAGCTGGGCGTAGTGGACCCCGAAGGGCAACGGAGCACGCTGTCCGAGCGCGTGTTGCAGCTGAACCGGGACTACACGGAAGCGCAGGACGAGCGGATCAAGAAGCAAACGGCCTACCAGGGCGTCAAGAACGGCAACCTGGCGGCGGTTGAAATCTCTTCGCAGGCCGAACAGCTGAGCAAGCTGCAACAACAGCTGCAGGATGCGCAGCAAAGAATGGCGGTCGCCAAAACGGTGTACGGCCCCAACTACTCCGAGTACAAAAAACCCGCCAACGACCTCGCGGAGATCACGCGCGAATACAACGCCGCGCGGGCGGACATCGGGCAAAGGATGGAAGCCGAATACACGGAAGCGTCCAGCCACGAAAACCTGCTCAAGGCGGCGCTCGACGAAGCCAAGGCGCAGGCCGACAAGCTGAATGCGAGCTCCGTGCAGTACCAGCAGTTGAAGCGCGACGCGGACGCGAACAAGACGCTTTACAACGAGTTGTACGGCAAGATCAAGGAAGCCGGCATCAACTCCGGGTTCCAGAACAGCGCCATCCGCATCGCGGACGAAGCGCGGCCGCAAGCCTCGCCGGTCTTCCCCAAGAGAGGATTATTCACATTTCTCGGCTTCTTTGTTTCGGCGATCCTGTCGATGGCCGCGGTCATCCTCGCCGACATGCTGGATAAAAGCGTGCGCGACCCCGAGCAGGCGCGCCGCTCGCTCAACGTGGAAGTGCTGGGCGTGCTTCCGGATGTGCATCACCTGAAGCCGGCCGGGCGGCAGATGCTGCTTGAAAACGGCGGCGCGGTGGTGTCGCACCGCAAGCAGTCGCCGCTTGACTGGAGCCGTTCGCAGGATGCCTACACGGAAGCTATCCGCACCATGCGTTCGCTCGTGCTGCTGGAACGCAGCCGCGAGCCGCTGCGCTCCCTCCTTGTCACCAGCGCCCTGGCCGGCGAAGGGAAAAGCACCTGCACGGCCCACCTGGCGATCGCGCATGCCATGCAGGGGCGGCGCACACTGTTGATCGACGCGGACCTGCGGCGGCCATCGCAGCACAACCACTTTTCGCTCCGCAACGGGGCCGGGCTCGCCGACGTGATCCTGGACGGACGGAGCCTCGACGAGGTGCGGCACGGCATCGACGGGATTAGCAACCTCCATGTTGTGACTGCCGGCCACCTGTTCCACAAAGCCTCGCACCTGGTCGGCACGCGCATGGCGACCCTGCTTGAATCGGCGGTCGAGGACTACGACCTGGTCGTGATCGACGCACCGCCGATGCTGGGGCTGGCTGAGCCGATCCAGATCGCCTGCGCCGCCGACGGGGTGATCCTGATCGCGCAGGCTGGTGAAACCAGCCAGGACGCGGTTTCAACGGCCCTCGGCACCCTGCACCGGCTCGACGTCAACGTGCTGGGCCTGGTGCTGAACAAGGTACGGCGCGAGATGAGCTCCACCTACCAGCACTACGGGCTGTATGCGCAGTACGACACGGACCACGCCTTGAGCGCCAACTAAAAGAGCGAGAAAGGAGGCAGCCCATGATTGAAACCCCGGTGCAAGTAACCAACCCGTGCGGCAGCGCCCGGTATGTCGTCAACGCACGGTTCCTGGCGCATCGCGTCACCGGCATCCAGCGTTACGCGCGCGAAATCAGCTCTCGGCTCACG
>CAXTYP010000288.1:0-3816 GCA_964248435.1 uncultured Acidobacteriaceae bacterium
ACGCATTTCGCTCAATGATGGTTCGTGACAGCAGAGCGCGGCCGAACTTCCCACAACCGCGTCTTTCAGGAATAGCATGAGTTCGTCAATCAAAATGGGATCGGAGCGTCGCGATGAAAACTCTCATTCTCCTCGTTGCTGCCATCGTGCTTTGGGTAGTTCCTGTACAGTGTCAAAACTCTACGCCAGCCGAAACCGAAGCCATTCAGAAGCAGATCGACGCGATTCAGCAGACAGTCAATCGCGCGATTCATCAGCGGGACTTCACTAGTCTCGAGCATTTCTGGTCTGCGCAAATGGTAGTAAACGCCCCGGATAATACGATTCGTACGCGAGAAGACGTTTTCGCAAGTATGCGAAAAGGAGGCCTGAGCTATTCGAGTCTCAAGGGGACGGCCGAGTCATTTCACGTCTTTGGAAACATCGCCGTGGAAATGGGACATGAGGATTTTGTGATGGCGACGGGTCCTGCTGCTGGCAAGCCGCTGCAGCGACGGTACACCAATGTTTGGCAACGTACTGGCGACCATTGGGTGCAGATCGCTCGACAGGCAACGATCCTCAACGCAGACGCGGGTTGGGTCTACGGCTCCATCAATGCTTCTACTCAGCCTCATCCGCGCTAGCTTCCTTCAGTACCTATAAGTCGCTTTAGCGGAAGTAATCAGGCCCTCACCACAACGGATCGGTTAAGGTGGTACCGATAGCAGGAGGGTTTGCGAGATGAACGGTTGGATCGTGCGCTGTGCGTGGCTGGCTTTGGGCGGTCTTCTCGGGGCCGGACAAGCCGAGGCGCAGGTGCCGGTGCCGGCAGCAAGCAGCGCCATGGATCGCGACCTGCTGGAGATCACCGTTCCTCAACTCGAAGCACTGTATCGCGAGCACCGCTACACCGTCACCAATGTGACACAGTGGTACCTGTCGCGCATCGCCCGCTACAACGGCATCTATGGCGCGCTGGAAAATGTGGACACGAGCGGCGCACTGGCGGCGGCGGCGCGCGAAGATGCCGAGGCAAGAGTTGAAAGCTTCAAGCCCGGCCCGCTTTGGGGCATTCCTATCGTGATCAAGGAAAACACCAGCGTCCAAGGCCTGGTCACAAGCGACGGCTGGAAGGGCTACACGCTGCCCGGTCACGAGTTGGTGGCCCCGCGCGACGCCCCGATTGTCGCCAAATTCCGAGCCGCGGGCGCCGTGATCCTGGGCAAAACGAACATGCCCGACTTCGCGGCCAGCGATACCAACCGCAGCTCGGCTTACGGACGCACCGGCAATGCCTATGACGTGCGCTTTTCGCCCGGAGGCTCGTCGGGCGGCACGGTCACGGCGGTGACGGCCAACCTGGCGATGCTGGGCAATGGGACCGACACCGGTAACTCCATCCGCATGCCGGCCGCCACCAGCGCGGTCGTCGGCGTGTTCCCCACGCGCGGACTGGTAAGCATCGCAGGCATCGCCCCGCTGGACTGGCTGCTCGACAACACGGGGCCGATCGCGCGTGATGTGACGAGCGCGGCCATCGCTCTAAGTGTGATGGCCGGGCCTGACTCGCAAGACGCGCGCACGGCTGAGTCGGCCGGTCGCGCGGAGCCTGGACCCTACACGCAGTACTTAAAACCAGGCGCGCTGCGGGGCAAACGCTTCGGCGTGCCCGCATTTATTCTGGCAGGCGCGGGCATTCCATTCCAGGGCATTGAGCCGGGTATGTCGGCGACTGACGCGGCGAAAGCCCGTGCCGACGCACGGCTGCCGCTCCAGCCTGAAACGCGGGCCGCTTTTCTCCAGGCGATCGAAGGGCTGCGCGCCGCCGGGGCAACGGTCGTGTTCGACGACACGATCCTGCCTGAAAACTTCGCCGATACCATCTCTCAGGTCAAGACTCTCGCTTACGTCCGCGAAGGCACCGAAACCTTTCTGGCCGGGTATGGTCCCGCGCAGTACCGTTCCGCCGCCGAGTACGAGAAAGCCGTGGGCTCGCCCCTGCCGCCCACGATTATTGGCGGCGAACAGGAGGGCGAGATTTCGCACCGGGCGGTGCCGCAGAACCGGTTCGAGGGCAATCCCCAGGCGGAGGCCGACGTGCTGACTCCCCGAAGACGCGCTCTCGCCCTGTACGACGAGACGCTCGACCGGCTGCACCTGGACGGCTATGTGTATCCGGCGATCCAGATGCCGCCGCCGGACGAGACCATGCCGCAAAATGGCCGCGTCAGTTCGGGCCCGCACAGCGACACAAGTTGGGTCAACGTGATTGGGGTGCCCGCGGTGGTGGTGCCGGGCGGCTTTTATGCAAGCGGTCTCCCATTCGGGCTCGAAATTTCAGCGCGTCGCTGGAAGGACGGCGACCTGCTGGGCTGGGCTTACGCGTACGAGCAGAGCACTCATGCGCGCAGGCCGCCGGTGCTGGTGGAAAGCGGTCTGCTGCCGCGGGAGAAATAACGCAGGTCGCTGCCCCGTGAGGAGGTATGCTGGGCAACAAGCAAATCCCTTGCTGCTCCTGGAGCCCCGGTTGACGCGTTCCACCCTGCTGCTGACCACTGCCCTGTGTTTCTCGTGCTTCAACGCGCTGTCGCAAACGCCGACCCCCGGCGCCAACTACGACCCGCGGCTGACCTTTGCGCCGCTTACCCTGCCTGATCCCGTCAACATGTACCGGTCAGGCAATGGTGCGCCGGGGCCGGACTACTGGCAGAATCGCGCCGACTACGGCATGCATGCCACGCTCGACACACAAGCGAAGGTGCTGCGCAACGACGAGGTCATTACCTACACCAACAACAGCCCCAGTGCGCTCCCAAGCCTGTGGCTGCAGATGGAGCAGAACATCTATCGCAAGGACTCGCGGGCGCGGCTGGCGAATGGCGGGCAGCCACGCCGGCGACAGGCCAAGGACGATGAGATGAACGCGGGCGGCCAATCCACCGAGGGCTTCGTCCTGGATTCGTTTGAGGTAGAGGACGGCGGGACCTACAAGCCGGAAACACTGGTGGATGACACGCGCATGCAGGTACACCTGCGGCAGCCGCTCCCGTCCAAGGGCTCGCTCAAGCTGCACCTGCACTATCACTACACCATCCCCGGCGTGTGGGGCGGACGCACGTCGGTCGGCATGTCGAAGCAGGGCGAAATCTACGACATGGCGCAGTGGTACCCGCGCATGTGTGTGTTCGACGACCTGCGCGGCTGGGACACCCTGCCGTATGTGGGCAGTGAGTTCTACCTTGAGTACGGCGACTTCGACTACTTTGTCACCGTACCCAGCTCCATGCTCGTCGCCGGCTCGGGTGAGCTGGTCAACCCGGGGGAGGTGCTGACCAGGCCCGAGCAGCAGCGGCTCCAGCAGGCTCGCACGAGCGACAAAACGGTTACGATTCGCACTGCGGCCGAGGTAAGCGACCCGGCGAGCCGGCCCAAACGCGACGGCACGCTGACCTGGCACTTCCACATGAGCAATACGCGCGATGTGTCCTGGAGCGCGAGCCCGGTGTTTGTGTGGGACGCCGCGCGGATCAACCTGCCGGACGGCAAAACAAGCTTGGCCGAAAGCTTTTACCCGCCGGAAAGCGTGGGCGAGGACCGTTGGGGCCGCTCGACCGAGTACGTGAAAGACACGGTGGAGCGTTTTTCCAGGCAATGGTTTCCGTACCCGTGGCCGGCAGCGATCAACGTCGCAGGCTTTTCGACCGGTATGGAATATCCCGGCATTGTGTTCGACGGCATCGACGATCAGGGCAAGCAGCTGTTCTGGATTACCGCGCACGAGATCGGCCACGATTGGTTCCCTATGATCGTGGGTTCCAACGAGCGGCGCAATGC
>CAXTYP010000289.1:0-3796 GCA_964248435.1 uncultured Acidobacteriaceae bacterium
GACCGGGAGTACAGGATTGCCGTCCTGGTGCGCTCACGCACGCACCTGGCCGCCATCCTGCCGGCGATGCGTGCGGCCGGTCTCGCCTACCGCGCGGTCGAACTGGAGTCGCTGGCCGACCGGCCTGAAGTGCACGACCTGCTGATGTTACTGCGGGCGCTGCTGCATCCTGCCGACCGCGTCGCGTGGCTCACGGTGCTGCGTGCACCGTGGTGCGGGCTGCTGCTGGCTGACCTGCACAGGCTCGCCGGCGAGGACGACCCGGCGGTGCAGCAGAGGGCTGTACCGGAGCTGATCGAGGCGCGGGCGGGGCTGCTTTCGCCCGATGGGCAGGCTCGGCTCGGTCGCACATGGAGCGTGCTGCAAGCGGCTTTGCAGACCCGTTACAGCGAGGGCAATCACCTGTCGCTGGCGGCCTGGGTGGAGCGGGCGTGGATGGCCCTGGGCGGTCTGGCCTGCCTCCGCCCCGATGCCCGCGAAAACGCGGAAGCGTTTTTGCGGCTGCTGGACGGGCTGGAGCCGAGCGGGGTGGAAGTGTTGCGAGGCGACTTCGCCGCGCGGCTCGCGAAACTTTGCGCCGCGCCCGATCCGTCGGTGAGCGAACGCTTCGGCATCCAGGTCATGACGATTCATAAGAGCAAGGGCCTGGGCTTCGAGGTCGTGCTGCTGCCGGGTTTGCACCGCAAGCCACGCGCCGACGGCACGGAGCTGGTTGCCATGCTGCAGCGCAACCGCGGCGAAGATGAGACTATTGCCGAAGACGATGCACAGGTCGGCCCGGAGCTGCTGCTTGCGCCCATCGGCAGCCGCGAAGACCCGGAGCAGGACCGCACCTACAAATGGGTGATGAACAAGCGCCGGGAGCGCGATGAGGATGAATGCAAGCGTCTCTTTTACGTCGCATGCACGAGGGCCCGGGTGCGTTTGCACCTGTTCGCGACAGCCGAGGTGAAGAACGGCGAGCTGCGGAAACCGGATGCGGGCTCCTTGCTGCAGGCGGCTTGGCCCGCGCTTGAAGGGGAGCTCGCCGCGCGATTGCCGGCATTTGGCTTAGAACTGGCGGCTTCCGGGGATGCACCGGAAAAGATGCCGGCGGCCCCTGGGGAGGCGACCATTGAGCGCCTGCCTTCAGACTGGACGCCGCAGCCCGGCCCTGCCGATGTGGCCTGGGCCAAGCCGGCCCATGGTCGCAGGGCCCTGTTTACAAGGGCCGAGGGCTCGCTGGCCGCGCGCGCACGCGGCACAGCGATGCATGCCCTGCTCGAACGCTTGACCCTGCTGGCTGCTGGCGGCTCAACAGCCGGCGAGCTCCAGGTTTCGCGCGCCACACTTGAGGATCTGGCCGCGCGCATCCTGCGAGAGCACGCCGTGTCGCCGGTCGGCGTATCCGCGACGGCGCGCGAGCTGGCCGGCCAGGCGCTGGCGGTGGCGAACAGCAACATCGGCTGGTGGCTGCTGAAACCGCATCCCGGCGCTCTGGCTGAAAGCACCTGGCAGGTTTGGGATCGCGACGGCGCACTGCGTTCCCTGCGCGTCGACCGCAGCTTCCTTGCCGGGGAGCAGGCAGGGCAGGACGGGGAAAGTTGTCAATGGATCGTCGACTACAAGACCGGCGCACCAGCCGGGCAACTCACGGACGCCGGTGAGCGCGCGGCGTGGCTTGCCGGGCAGCAGGAAAAATGGCGAGCACAGCTGGAAGCCTACGGGACCGCTTTTGGAAACACGCGGCCCTTGCGATACGGACTGTTTTTTCCGGAACTGCTGGAGCTTCTGAGCTGGACAGGGCTTGAACCCGGCTGAGGCCCGCCGCGAAGGAGTCGATAGCGACAAAGCACGCGGGCGCCGTCGCGAAACACGGGAGGCAGCCGCCGGGTGCAACCCCGAGGGCTAACGAAGCGGCTGCGCGTCTCCGGGCTGCGACTCGGCCCCGTTTGCGGCACCGTCGACCAGCACTGGCGGCACATAATGTCGCACATCGGCACCGCGAATCCAAAAGATCACGTCCTCCGCAATATTGGTCGCGTGATCGGCCACGCGCTCGAGCGAGCGCGAGATCACCAGCGCATTTAGCGCCTGCGGCGTCAGCTCGGGCTGCTCGCGCATCACGTTCAACAGCGCAAGGTAAGCGGTGCCGTTCAGTTCATCCACCGCGTCGTCCATGGCTAGCACCTCCTGCGCGGCGTCGGCATCGCCTTCCACAAACGACTGCAGGGCACGCCGCACCATGTCGGTCGCCAGCCCCGCCATCCGCGGAATATCAACAGGCAGGTCCGCCCGGTGAAGTGCATGCATTTCCCGTACGCGCTCCACGATGTTGATGGCCGAGTCGCCCACCCGTTCCACGTCGGCGTTGATCTTGATCACGGCCAGGATAAAGCGCAGGTCGATCGCCATCGGCTGCTCCATCGCCAGCAGGTCAAGGGCCATCTGGTCGATCTCGCGCTCGTGACGATTGATCTGCTGCTCGGACGCTTCGACCTGTTTGATCAACGCGAGGTCGCGCGTGCGATAAGCCTCGACCGCACGCTCAATGGATTGCTCGGCCATACCGGCCATGACCAGGATTTTCTCCTTCAGGTCGCCGAGACTCTGGTGAAATCGCACACGCATATCAGCCAAACCTGCCGGTGATGTAATCCTCGGTGCGCTTGTCACCGGGGTTGGTAAAAATCTTGTGTGTGGCCGCGAACTCGACCAGCTTGCCGGAAAGGAAGAACCCAGTACGTTCAGCCACGCGGGCCGCCTGCTGCATGTTATGCGTCACGATCACGATGGTGTACTGACTTTTCAGCTCAAAGATCAGGTCCTCGATCTTGGCCGTGGAAACCGGGTCGAGCGCCGAAGCAGGCTCGTCCATCAACAGCACCTCCGGGTCCACCGCAAGCGCGCGCGCGATACACAACCTTTGCTGCTGGCCGCCCGACAGGCTCGCGCCGGACTTCTTTCGCAAGTCGTCCTTCACCTCGTCCCACAGGGCAGCGTGCTTGAGCGATCGCTCCACGATCTCGTCCAGAACGCGCCGGTTCCGAAAGCCGTTCAGCTTCAGCCCGGAAGCCACGTTGTCGTAGATCGACATGGTGGGAAAAGGATTTGGGCGCTGAAAGACCATGCCGACGCGGCGCCGGATTTCGACCGGCGCGGCGTCCTTGTAGATGTCGATGTCGCCGATGCGGACGGTTCCGGCCACGCGCCCGCCGGCGTTGGTTTCGTGCATGCGGTTGAGACAGCGCACAAAGGTCGACTTGCCGCAGCCCGACGGACCGATCAAGGCGGTGGCCTGGTTGGCCGGGATATTCAGATTGATCTTGAAAAGCGTCTGGTGTGCGCCATACCACGCATCCAGCTCGCCTACCTCGATAGCAACGCCCACTTAGCTTGTTCCTTTCAAAATGCCGCGTCCCGCAACGTAGCGCACCAGCGCGACAGAAACAACGATCAGCAGGATCAGCACCAGCGATCCGGCCCAGGCCAGCCGGTGCCAATCGTCGTAGGGCGAAATGGCGTAGATGTAAATCTGCAGCGGCAGGGCGGCGATGGGCTGGTTCAGGTTGCTGCTCCAAAAGTTGTTGCCGAAGGCGGTAAACAGAAGCGGCGCGGTTTCCCCGGCGACCCGTGCAAACGCCAGCATGCAACCGGTAATGATGCCCGGGGATGCGGTCTTCAACGTGATCGACAAGACTGAGCGCCAGTTCGGCACACCCAGGCCCAGCGCGGCTTCCCTCACCGAGTTGGGGACCATCAGCAGCATTTCTTCCGTGGTGCGGGTCACCGTCGGGATCATCATGATGCCGAGCGC
>CAXTYP010000290.1:0-3788 GCA_964248435.1 uncultured Acidobacteriaceae bacterium
TGCTGACCGCGGCTGTCGGTACCCCGGACCACACCGCCGCCGCGCCCGCGACCAGCGACGCCGCCGCGCTGTTTGATACAAAGCTTGAGAGCGCTCCTTGATCCAGAAAGTAGCTCATGCGGCCGCCGGCCCACACCACCGGCAGTCCCTTGGCGGAAGAGTCGAAGTAGGTCACCCCGGCAACCCAGTGCGGCCCGCTGGCCCACGCCGCCGGTCCACGAGCCAGCAGGGCAACAACAGCAACAAGCAACACACGAAGCAGCGCAAGACTCAGCATGGCGAAAACTCCTTCCGCCCCTCGCCGGATGCTCTCCAGCGGGAAGCGCAAGTTCATTTCGCCATGGTTTTGCCTTGCTCGGGACAACAATCAGCAGCTCCCAGGCAGCGCCTGTCCCACTCTGGGAGTGAAGCAAAAAGCCGTGCCAAATCGGCACAGTTCCTAAAAATCTCCAAAGATTTCTGGCACGGGCAGCTCAGCCACCAGGGCGACAAAGCCGCGGGCAGGCACCCCTGTCGGCTAGATCTCCGGAAAAAAGTCGAAAAACGCGTCGATACTCTGCCGCAGCTGCGCCTCAATCTGTTCCCGCGAGCCTTCCAGGATGTGCATCGTCACGCGAGCCTCGTTGCCGTTCTTCAACTCCACCGGGGCGTCACTTACACCGGCGATCTCGTCCGCCGGCAACAGTCTCATGCCATACACAAGGGTCAGGTTTGCCATGACCTTATGGTAAAGCCGCCTGCACGGATGCTCCCGCGGGCGCGCCAGTCCCGGGGAGCCCTGAACAGAACGGCTAAAATGGAGACTCCTATGGCAGATAACTTAATACGCGAAGTAGTGATTCTCGGTTCAGGCTGCGCGGGTTTGACCGCGGCTATCTACACAGGGCGCTCCAACCTGCGCCCATTGGTGATCGAGGGCCACGAGCCCGGCGGCCAGCTGTCCATCACGACCCTGGTCGAAAACTTTCCCGGTTGGCCCGAGGGCATCCAGGGCCCAGACCTGATCGAGAACATGAAAACCCAGGCCGGGCGCTTCGGCGCGGAGTTCCGGATGGGTCACCTGGTCTCAGCAGATCTATCGCAACGCCCGTTTTTGCTCAACTTCGGCAAGGAAACCGTGCTGACCCAGACGCTGATTATTGCGAGCGGGGCCACCGCGCGCTGGCTCAACCTGCCGTCGGAGCAGGCACTGATCGGCCACGGTGTGTCCTCCTGCGCCACCTGCGACGGCTTTTTCTTCGGCGGCAAGGAGATCGCGGTGGTCGGCGGCGGCGACTCGGCCATGGAAGAAGCCCTGTTCCTGACGCGCTTCGCCACCAAGGTCACGCTGCTTCACCGGTCCGACACCTTTCGCGCCTCGGCCATCATGCTGGAGCGAGCGCGCACCAACGAAAAGATCGAGTTCCGCACCAATGTCGCCGTGGAAGAAGTGCTCGGCGTCGAGGAGCGCGAGGTCAAGGGTGTTCGCCTGCGCGATCGCCGGACGGACGAGCTGACCGACCTGCCCATCTCCGGGCTGTTTCTGGGCATCGGCCACGAACCCAACTCCCGCGCGTTTGCCGGGCAGATCGACCTTGATTCCGACGGTTACATTCACACGCGCGACAACGTTTTCACCCGCGTTCCCGGCGTGTTTGCCTGTGGCGATGTGCAGGATCGCCGCTACCGCCAGGCCATTACGGCGGCGGGCTCCGGCTGCATGGCCGCGCTTGAGGTGGAACGGTATCTCGAAGAGCACGGCCGGTAACCCGGCTTGGATCCTCTGCCCGGAAACTCCTTGCCCGCGAGCTCGATCGCCGAAAACCTGGGCCGGGTCCACGACGCGGTCGCAGCGGCCTGCCGAAACGCGGGCCGCCCGCGCGAGGACGTCCGGCTCATGGCCGTTTCAAAGACGCACGCGGTCGAGCTGCTGCTGGAAGCCGCCGCAGCCGGTCACCGTCTGTTCGGCGAAAACCGCGTGCAGGAGTTCGCCGCGAAAGCACCCCGGCTCGCGCAGGCCGGCTACTCCGGCGACCGCGCGCTCGCTGTCCACCTGATCGGCCATCTCCAGTCCAACAAGTCCAGCGCGGCAGCCGAGGTTTTTTCGGCCGTCGACACCGTCGACTCGCTGCGCCTGGCCGAGCGTCTCCACGACGCGGCGCGCAGGCTCAACCGTGCCCTGCCCATCCTGCTTGAAATCAAGCTCAGCCCCGAAGAAACAAAGGAGGGCCTCCCGCCCGACGCCCTCGAGCTCGCGCAACTGCTGGAGCGCCTGCCCGACCTCCACGCCCACCTGCCCCTGCGCGGCCTCATGACCGTCGCCCCGATCTCCGGCGACCCCGCGGTCGCTTGCAACTGCTTCCGGCAGCTGCGCGAACTGCGCGAACGACTGGCTCGGCAGCACCCCCGCTTGTGCTTCGACGAGCTTTCCATGGGCATGTCAGGGGACTTCCAAGCAGCAATCGCCGAGGGTTCGACCACCATCCGGGTCGGCACGGCCATCTTTGGCGCGCGCCCCCGGCCCGCTTCAAACTAGCAGCGAACAACCGGAGAAAGTCCGCGTAAAATCGGGAAATGCTCCCGCTCTTGCCCCCCGCCACGCTCGACGAAGCACCAGCCGTGGCCCAAGCCCTGCGCTGGGCGCACCCTGTCGTCGCGGAGTGGTTCACGGCAAAGTTCGGCTCGCCCACGGAGCCGCAGGTTGAAGGCTGGCCGCACATCCTCGCAGGCCGCACCACGCTGATCTCGGCACCGACCGGCTCCGGCAAAACACTCGCCGCGTTTCTGGTCGCGATCGACCAGCTGCTGCGCAAAGCGATCGCGGGCCGTCTCGGTGGAACGACCGAAGTCATCTACGTTTCGCCGCTCAAGGCGCTCTCGAACGATGTGCAGAAAAACCTCGACGCACCGCTCGCGGAAATCCAGGCGCTCGCGATCGAGCGCGGCTACCTGACCGGCGAAATCCGCACCGCGGTCCGCACCGGCGACACCCTGCCCAGGGAGCGGCAGGCCATGCTGCGACGCCCCCCTCACATCCTTGTCACCACGCCCGAGTCGCTGTACATCCTGCTGACGGCGGAAAAAAGCCGCAACAACCTGCGCGGCGTGCGCACCGTCATCCTCGATGAGATTCACGCCGTCGCCGACGACAAGCGCGGCGCGCACCTCCTGCTCACGCTGGAGCGCCTGGACGCGCTGGTCTGCGGGCGCAACCGCTCGGCCCCGTCCCGAGGCAACTTGGCCTCCGGCCGCAACGAACCGCCGCAGCGTATCGGGCTATCTGCAACGCAGAACCCCATCTCGCTCGTGGCCGAGTTTCTCGCGGGCTCGGGCCGCGGTAAGGACGTGGAAGTCGTCAGCCTGGGCCAGCGCCGCACGCTCGATCTCGCAATCGAAATACCCGACGAAGAGCTCTCCTCCGTCGCGACACGCGCCATCTGGGAGTCGATCCAAACACGGTTGGCCGAGCTCGCGAACGAACACCGGTCCACGCTGGTTTTTGTCAACACCCGCACCATGGCCGAGCGGCTGGCCTTTCAGCTCGGCGAGCGGCTCGGATCGGAAAACGTGGCCACTCATCACGGGTCGCTCTCGAGAAAACTGCGGCTCGAAGCAGAAAGAAAGCTCAAGGCCGGCGAAATCCGCCTGCTGGTCGCCACCGCCTCGCTCGAGCTCGGCATCGATATCGGCGCGATCGACCTGGTGTGCCAGATCAATTCGCCGCGCGCCATCGCCCCGGCCATGCAGCGCGTGGGTCGCGCCGGCCACTGGCGCGGGGCCACGCCCAAGGGCCGCTTTTTTGTCACCAC
>CAXTYP010000291.1:0-3742 GCA_964248435.1 uncultured Acidobacteriaceae bacterium
CAGCGGCGCACCAGAAAGCGCGGCTGGTCATCCTCGTTCCTGTCAACGAGGAGTACGCGATTCTGAAAGCCTTCGCCAAGCAGGAAGACACGCCGGGCGTACCCGGCCTGGACCAGCCCGGCATCGACATCGCCGGATTGGCCGCCGCTTACGGCTGCAAAACCAGCCACGCGGCCACGCCGGATGACGTGAGCGATCAACTCAAGGCCGCTCTGCAGCACGACGGCCCGACGGTGATCGCGGCAAAGATCAGCAACGCAGTTCCACCTCTTCTGTAGCGGCGAGTCCGCCGGCGACAAGATCCTGGTCGCTTGCTTTTGTAGCCGTTGCACGAAGAACTTTAGATTTTCAAGGAGATCGGCATGAACAAGAACAGAATCGACGTTCACACTCACCTGATTCCGCCATTCTGGGCCGAGGAGCTGAAGACGCATGGGGGCGATCCTTCCGGTTGGGGCTCGCCCGAGTGGTCACCTGAATCCGTACTGCGGTTTATGGATGAGGAAGGCATCGCCGTTTCCATGCTGTCGCTCACCGCGCCCGGTGTAGAGGGTTGGAAGGGCGCCGACCGGATCCACATGGCTTGTCGCGTCAACGATTATGGCGCGGGCCTGGTTCGCGAAACTCCCACCCGCTTCGGCTACCTGGCGACGCTTCCGCTTCCCGATGTCGATGCTGCCTTGGCAGAGCTGGCCCGCGCCTATGACGAGCTGCACGCCGACGGCATCGTGCTCCACAGCAACTTCGATGGGATCTACCTTGCCGATCCGCGCTTCGATCCTGTGTGGGCGGAGTTGCAGCGCCGCTCCGCAACTGTTTTCATTCATCCCACCATGCCGCCCATGGCCGCCCTGCCCGGGGTGCCGGGACCACTCCTGGACTACCCGGCGGACACGACGCGGTGCGCGCTCGACCTCGTTCTCAAGGGACACCGGCACCGCTTTGCCTCGACCAGGCTGATTCTTTCGCACGGTGGCGGATTCCTGCCCTATGCCTCCACGCGCATCGCCGAACTCAGCGCGTCGCTGACGCACGACCGTTCAGCGGAACAGCTTTTGACGGACCTTCGCAGCTTCTATTTCGACACGGCCCTGGTGGCCGCAAGCGGACTGCCGAGTCTTCTGAGCTTTGTCTCAACGGATCACATCCTGTTCGGCACGGACTACCCTTACGCCTCGGAAAAAGTCTGCAAAACCTTTACAGCAAACCTGGACGGCACAACGGAGCTGACGGCGGCGGACCTGGAAACAATCAACCGCGGCGGGTCCCTTCTATTTCCCCGACTCCAGCACCTCACTCGTACCTAGGCGCAAAGGCCGCAGCGGAGAAGTCTTTCACGCACACACAACCGCTCCCGCATAAACAGCAGTCCTTCAGGGGAATTCCTATGAGCAGCGAAATCTTCCACACCGTCAATCCTGCCACCGGCGAAAACATAGAAACGTTTCACACCTACACGCCAGCCGAGACCGAAACTATCCTCCGCTGCTCTGAAGTCGCCTTCAAGCGCTTTCGCAAGACCTCGACTTATCAGCGGGCAGAGTTACTGCACCAGTTGGCAGGGGCGCTTCGCAAGAATAAGGACAGCCTCGCGAAAACCATCACCACCGAGATGGGGAAGATCTTCTCCGAGGCGCAGGCCGAGGTGGAAAAGTGCGCGCTCGAAGCCGAGTGGTATGCCGAGAACGGGCCCAGGATGCTGGCCGATGAGCCCGCGCCGGCCGGCGGTACCGAGGCTTACATCTCCTTTCATCCGCTCGGTTCCATTCTCGGCGTCATGCCGTGGAACTTCCCGCTCTGGCAGGTCACACGCTTTTGCATTCCCACGCTGCTGGCTGGCAACGCCGTCCTGATCAAGCACTCGCCCAACACGCAGCGCAGCTCGCTCGAGCTGGAACGGGTGGTGCTTGAGGCCGGCTTCCCCGAAGGAGTCCTGCAGAACCTCATCCTGCGCACAGAGGACATTGTCAACGTCATCAACGACCGCAGGGTGCAGGGTGCGTCGGTGACGGGCAGTGTTCGCGCGGGCTCTGCTGTCGCGTCCGAGGCCGGCAAGGTCATCAAGCCGACGGTCATGGAACTGGGCGGCTCCGATGCATTCATCGTTCTCGAAGACGCTGACATCCCGAAGGCGGTGGCCGCTGGTATCAAGGGCCGCTTCAGCAACACGGGCCAGGTGTGCCTGGCAGCCAAGCGGTTTCTTCTGGTCGAGGGCATCGCGGATGAGTTTGAGAGCAGGTTCGTCGAGGCCGCAAAAGCGCTCAGAACCGGTGACCCCATGGATTCCAACAGTCAGCTCGGACCGCTGGCGCGCGCCGACCTGCGCGATGAGCTGCACGGGCAGGTACAAAAGAGCGTGGCAGCCGGCGCAAAGGTGCTCTGCGGCGGCCAGTCGATCGCCGGCAAGGGCGCTTTCTACGAACCCACCGTGCTTTCCGGCGTGGAGCCTGGCATGCCCGCTTTCGACGACGAAACCTTCGGCCCCGTCGCTGCCTTCACCCGCGTCGCCGATGCGGAGGCCGCCGTGGAAGCGGCCAACAACAGCCAGTACGGACTCAGCGGCAATCTTTGGACCAGGGACATCGAGCGCGCCCGCAAGATCGCACGCGAGCTCGAAACCGGGGGCGTCTTCATCAACGGCATGACAGCCTCCAACCCGCGCGTTCCAGTAGGCGGCATCAAGAACAGCGGCTATGGACGAGAGCTGTCGCGCTTCGGCCCCCATGCTTTTGTGAACACGCAAACGGTCTGGATCGAGCCCGAATCGACCCAAGGTGACACGCACCCGAAAGCCTGAATCTTGACTGCTAACTCCGATGAAAAAGAAGACCTACCTCGCCGTGCTTCATGCGGGGTTCATCAGCATCATCCCGAACTGCACATCAACGCGCTGGATACGCCAGCCCTCTGGCGTGCGCACATACACGATGTCCTCGCTCATAAAGACCTCATTGGGCGGTCCGCTGTTGCGGCGGCTGGCGATCCAGAACAGCCAATTTCCGGTCGCGCGATCCCCATCGATCTCGATGATGGGATTGGTATAGCTGTGCATGGAGAAGTCGGTGTGCTCGGTCTGTTCCTTCAAGGCCTTCATGATCGCTTCGAGGCCCTCGGCCGTCACCTTCATGGCCTTGCTTTCCCAGCGAGCATCGGGCGTAAAGATGCCGGGCATGGCATCTACCTGGACCAGCTTGTGATTCCAGCCCTTGTTGATCGCAAATGCATATTTCGCCGTCAGTCTTTTAATCGCCTCGATGTCTTCCAGGCGCTGAATGCGTTGTTCGAGCGTGGCAGTGCTCATGCGTTTCCTCTCATGTTTGCTGTTGCCTTAGCCCCATGCTGAGCCGGGGAGCAGGCGACACTCGCAAGCGCGCGCGCCAGCACCTCCCCCGCGTTTGCAACGAACTCCGCCGCACGCCAGGCGATAAAACCATCCGGACGGATCAGCGAAGCACCGCTGGCTCCCACGCCATACGCTTTTTCAAATTCACCCGGCGTTTGCAGGTACGCATCGCGTCCGAAGCAGACCAGTTCCAGCTTGACGCCGGTCGCTTCCCGGGCTTCAACGACCGCTGACTCCCATTGTGCATCCTCGGCTAATAAAACCCAGGACCGCTGGAGCAGGTCAAGGGTTGAAAGCCGCTCCGGCTCCCCGGCCGAACCCCCGGCCGAACCCCCGGCCGAACTCGCGGTTCTTACCCTTGTCACCCACAGGTGAGGCGCGCGCGTCCCCGGCTGCCCG
>CAXTYP010000292.1:0-2080 GCA_964248435.1 uncultured Acidobacteriaceae bacterium
CC
This sequence comes from uncultured Acidobacteriaceae bacterium, assembly GCA_964248435.1. Classification (GTDB taxonomy): domain Bacteria; phylum Acidobacteriota; class Terriglobia; order Terriglobales; family Acidobacteriaceae; genus EB88. The sequence goes on from CAXTYP010000292.1 coordinate 3, forward strand.
GGACCGGTCAGGGTTTCGCGCGCATCCGGTTGCCGGGGCTGCACGCCGCGCACCAGCACGGCCAGGCGGCGCGGGGTCGAGTAGGTCTCGATGGCAGCCCCAGGGCTCAAGAGACGTTCGCGCTCCAGCAAGGCGTGGAGGCGGGTGCCGAGCTCTTTTTGCGCGCTCGCGAGCATGCGCGCGGGCACTTCTTCCAAACCAATTTCAAGCAGGAGGTCAGCCATGCTGTAGCTCCTTCGCCGCCACTCGCTGCTGCACCGCATAAGCACGCGCAACACCCACAACCAGGGTACGGATGCGCGCCATCACCGCCACGCGCTCGGTCACGGAGATCGCCCCGCGCGCGTCCAGCAGGTTAAACAGGTGTGAGCATTTCAGGCACAGTTCATAAGCGCCAAGGACGGGAAAACGCCGCAAATCGAGCTCCTGGGGAGGCTTGTTTCCCTCTTCGCCAAGCAGCCGTTCATGCTGCCGCGCGTGCTCGCCGGCGAGTTTTTCGGCGTCCTTGAAGCTTGCAAGCAGGTGGCTGCACTCCGCCTCGTAGAGCCGCAGGTGCTCCCACAGTTTCTCAACCTCCGCGGCCTCGAAACTGTAAACGGATAGCTGCAGTTCTTCGTCGAGGCGCATATCGCCGTAGGTGGTGGCCGCGCCGGTCTCGGGGTCGCGCGCCCACACGATGTCGTAGATCGAGTCCACGTCCTGTAGGAACGCCGCGATGCGCTCGAGACCATACGTGATCTCGCCGGCGATGGGGTCCAGGTCCATGCCGCCGCACTGCTGAAAGTAGGTGAACTGCGTGATCTCGAGCCCGTCGAGCATGACCTGCCAGCCCACGCCCCAGGCCCCGCCGACCGGCCACTCCCAGTTATCTTCTTCAAACTTCAAGTCGTGCTCGCGCAGGTCGATGCCGAGCGCCTCGAGCGACTGCAGGTACACGTCCTGCACATTGCCCGGCGGCGGCTTCAGAACCACCTGGAACTGCGTGTGCTTGTACAGGCGGTTGGGGTTTTCGCCGTAGCGGCCATCGGCAGGGCGGCGCGAAGGCTGCGCGTAGGCGACGCGGACCGGCCTGGAGCCGAGCACACGGAGAAACGTTTCCGGGGACATGGTGCCCGCGCCGACCTCCATATCGAACGGCTGCTGTACCACGCAGCCACGCTCGGCCCAGAAGAGCTGCAGCCGGAACAGGATCTCCTGAAACGTAAGCGAGAACAAAGTGGGAACAGGGGGGGGCACGGCGGTAGGCGCTTTCAAGGCGGAAGTATCGGCCACAGCAACGAGTGTACCGGAGGAGCGGCTGCCTTCACGGGACGAGCCGCGTCGGGCGCCGTTGACCCGGAAGGCTGGCGGAAAAGGTCTCGCAAAGCACGCTGCAAGGCTAGGCGCTTTTCTGTGACACGAAGTGTCGCCCTTACCAATGAGATTGTCAACAAGAGATGCGCCGTGTTCTTGCCAGCCAGTGCATGGTTGGCCTACAGTGCCGCTGAGGTTTTTTTCTGGCGTCCCCTGCGCTGAATCCAGCGGCCCCCCAAGGAGTTCCCCGCCCCTATGAAGAGCACAGCACGTCCTTCCCACCTGTCGTTTTCCTCGCCAACAACATTGCTCTGTGCCGCCGCATATGTCCTGCTGACCGCTGCTCCAGCGCAGGCGCAGCAGCCGCAGCTGATGACCAACAACGTCCGCAGCGTTGTCGCGAACCACGAGATTCCGCTTTTGCGCGCGCTCGGGGCGGCGCAAACACTGAAGCTGTCAATCGCGCTTCCTCTGCGTAACGAAGAAGCGCTGGATGGGCTGTTGCAGCAGCTTTATGACCCGGCAAGCCCTTCGTACCACCACTGGCTTTCGGTAGGGGAGTTTACCAACCAGTTTGGACCCACCGAGGACGACTACCAAGCTGTCATACTTTATGCAAAGAGCAACGGGATGACGATCCGGGCCCGAACCGCCAACCGCGTTGTTCTCGACGTCACCGCCTCGGTGGCACAGATCAACAAGGCTTTCCATGTCACCATGGGTGTGTATCAACACCCGTCGGAGAACCGGACCTTTTACGCGCCGGACCGTCAGCCGACACTCGA
>CAXTYP010000292.1:2180-3703 GCA_964248435.1 uncultured Acidobacteriaceae bacterium
GTTGAATATTTTGGAACGGGAGCCATGGACGTCTTCAATGCCATGGCGACGGCCAATGTTGCCAAGCAATTAAGCTCCTCCATTCTTTACTCACCTGCCGATCCTTCGGCCGAAGAACCTTTCTTTAAGGAGTTCGCAGCGCAGGGGCAAAGCTTCTTTCAGGCCAGCGGCGACGACGGGGCCTGGAGTGCGTCGTCTGTCTTCGAGTACCCGCCAGCCGATCCATACGTGACCGCGGTCGGCGGGACAGGCCTCACCACCAACGGTTCGGGAGGCTCCTGGCAGTCGGAAACCGCGTGGGGTGGGAGCTCCGGCGGCGTCAATGATGTAAACATCCCCATTCCGAGCTACCAGCAAGCCGCAGGCGTCATCAACGGTGCGAATGGCGGTTCCACAACCCTGCGCAATGTGCCGGATGTGGCCGCGGAGGGCAACGTCGACAATTGGTTCTGCGCGAACGGCAATCCCTGCGGGGGCGGGCTTGGCGGCACCAGCTTTGCCGCGCCGCGCTGGGCGGGCTTTATGGCGCTGGTGAACCAGCAGGCGGCCACCGATGGCGACCCTTACGTCGGCTTTCTCAATCCAACTATTTACGGCATTGGCACCAGCTCCAGCTACACCGCCGACTTCCATGACATCGCGACCGGGAACAATGCGAACAGCACTGCCAGTTACAACGCCGTGACCGGGTACGACCTTGTGACAGGTTGGGGCAGTCCAAATGGCCAGGCACTGATCGACAAGCTGGCTCCTCCCAGGACCGCGAATCTGAACGGCGCGCATGTGCTGGCTCCGGCCAGCTCTCCGGGACTGGTCCTGGACGATTCGGGCGCGAACACCGCGAGCGGTAATAAGATCCAGATATGGTCAACTAATGGGACCGGCGCGCAATCCTGGGTATTTTCCAGTGTGAATACGAAGCCCGCCGGGTACTACAGCATCGCCGTTTCTCTCGGTCCCTACTGCGCCACCGCTTCCGGCACCGCGAATGGATCGCTCGTCAATCTCCAACCCTGCAACGGTTCATCGGCGCAGATGTGGCAGGCAAGTACCATGGGTAGCCGGTACGTTTTTCATCCGGCAACCAATGCCGCGCTGTGCCTGGATGTGCAGTGGGCTGGAACAGCCGCCGGAACACCGGTGCAGGTTTGGGTTTGCAACGACACCAATGCCCAGAGCTGGGCCTTGCAGTAAGGCTCATCGATGTCGAACGACGGCTGCACCACGCAGCCGCTCTCGGCCCGGAACAGTTGTGGAGGCAGGACTGCCTGCTGAAGCAACGAGCGTACCGGCAAGTGAATGTTTAACTGGATAACTATACCCGCGGTGCGGTTCTAGGTAAGATTTGGTAAATACCCAGCTGAACGTTTTTCGTAAATGGAGGCGCTGTTGCTGGAGAAGATATTTTTTGTTCTCACGAATTCTTTAAACAAAGTGAGCTCGGGTTGTTGCAGCTTAGGACTCATTGGCCTAGAAGCGGTCTCATAAATACCTCAGCAGGATTTTGAGGCAGCCGAGCTGGA
>CAXTYP010000293.1:0-3702 GCA_964248435.1 uncultured Acidobacteriaceae bacterium
AGCGCAGCGAGCTTCGCGGGGACCGGCTCATGCGCGCCTCCGCAGCGGCTCTTCCCGCAGTTCCGAGCCCGGCAGCACAGCACTGTAAAAAGCAAGCAGGTCGCGGCGCATGGCCTCACTTGAGAACCGGCGCATCACCATGGTGCGACCCGCACGGCCCATCGCCGCGCTCCCCTCCGGCGACTCGAGCAGGGCGGTGATGCGCGCGGCAGCGGTTGCGGTATCGCCGGCTGCAAAAAAGGCGTCCTCGCCAAACTCGCCCAGTACATCCGCCGTGCCCGGCACGCGGCTGCCCACGCACGGCCGCTCCATGGCGAGGGCTTCGGCAAGGCTGTAGCCGAAGGACTCAAAGCCGGAGGTGCTTAGAACCACGTTGGACGCGGCGATGTAGGGCCGCACGTCCGGGATCCACCCGGTGATGCGGAGGTGCGGGAGCAGTCCCATGTCGGTGGCTTTTCGCTCAAACGCATCTCGCAGTTCGCCGTCGCCGACCCACACGCCGCCGCAGTCCGGCACCTGCCGCCGCACCTGTTCGAGCACGTCCAGGTAGTCGAGCGGTCGCTTTTGCCCGGTCATGCGACCGATGGAAAGCAAAAGCGGACGATCCGGCGGCAGTGCCAGTTGCGCGCGAGCCGCCGCACCGTTTCTCGGCCGATACGCTTCGGCATCGATTGTCGGGTATACCACCCCGGTCTCCTCGGGCCGGCTCACGTTCAGGGCGATCAGCTGGTCCCGCTCGCTTGCGGACACGGCGAGGAACTGGTCGGTCAGCCTGCTGAGCCCGCGCTCGATGCGGAGAAAATGTGACGCGGGTGCCAACGCGTGCGGGCTGTACACCATGCGGGGGCGAGGCTGCATGGTCCAACCCACCACGCGTCCCAGGGCACCCGCCTTGGAACTATGGCAGTGCACAACGCTGGGAGCGAACTGGCGCATGACCCTGGCGAGCGCCCAGGCCGAGTTCAGGTCATTGGCCGGACGGATTTCGCGTCCCATGGGGACCTCGAACAGCGTCCAGCCCAGCTCGCGGGCGCGCGCCAACGCCGGCTCCAGCCGATGATCGGCACGGCTGACTCCATAGGCAAGCGCGCTGGGGAAAGCGACAGGCGCCAGTGCGTCAAGGAGGTTTTCAATGTAGCGCAGGGTGCCGCCGAGGGTGGCCTCAAGCACGTGAAGTACGCGCAAAGCCGGGTTCACAATCGGCTCGGATGGTGCCAGTGTTACGGCCGATGACTCAAGCGTGTAGAGCTTCATGGTAAACAGCCTCCAGGCGTTGCAGGTGAAGGTCCAGCGTCGGCGGCGCGGCCCAGTAGCGGTCGTAAGCAGCCTGCCCGAGCCGCCGCGCATACTCCGGATCCCCGAGCAGCGCCATTTTGTGCGCCAGGTCGCGCGCATCGCCCATGCGAAACCACAACCCGGTGACCCCGTCCTCGACCAGGTCGCGGGCGGCGGATGTGTCGGGAAGAATCACTGGAATACCATTCGCAGCGGCCTCCAGCACCACCAGCGGTTGCACCTCGAGCCACAGCGAAGGCAGCACAAGCGCGCGCGCGCCGCGCAGTGCTTCGAGACCTTCCGCGTGATCGAGCCAGCCCAGCATGCGCACTTCCGGAAAGCGGCGTGCAATGGCTTCCCGCTGTTCGCCGTCGCCGATCAGCGTGAGCTGGGCCCCGGCCTCCGCGGCTGCTTCGGCCGCCAGCAGGGGACCTTTTTCAGGAACCAGCCGCCCGCTGAAGATAAAGCGGCTGTTCTCGGCGACCGGGGCAGGCTCCGGCTTGTCCACATCGACAAAGTTGGGAACCGAGCGCACCGCCGCGTGCTCCGGCAGGTACTCCGCGAGCCTCGCAACACTGTGCTCGCCAAGCGCCACAAAGGTGCCAATGCCATCCCCGAATCGCCCAGCCGTGTGCGCGACCGTGTGCCGCGCGGCACGCCATAGCTTGTGCGCGTATTTGCGGGCATCGCAGTTGGTCGCGAGGCAGCGGGGGCTCATCGGCTTCAGCGTGCAGATTTCACTCTTGCCGTGGTGAAACAGCGTGCCCGTGGGGCAGGCGTACAGGTAGTCATGCAGTGTCAGCAGCACGGGAAAGCCGCGCTCGGCCGCGGCAGCCACGACGCTGGACGACAGCGCCTTGGCCCACAGGTGCACATGCACCACTGTGCGGGCGGGATTGAGCACGCTGAGCTCTTCGCGCATCGCTGCCTCGGCGGAGGTGCTCCACAAGCCTTGCCGCACGGCTCGAAAACGGTTCGGGTCATTCAGGATTTCGAATTGGTCCAGGCAGCGCACGCCAAGGCCGGGTTCGTTCGCAAGCTCCGGCGCGACCGGACCCGTGCCCGCGAGAAAACGGACCCTCCAGCCACGCCGCGCCAGGCCCACGGCGCTTGCAATGGCGACCTTGGCAGCGCCACCGTTGACATACGCCGTGTCGTTGACGATGAGAACCGTCGCCCCTGTCATGGCCGGCCCTCCGCCATCGCCGTGGGTCCGCTGAAACGGCGCAGGGCCGGGATCACCGAGCCGAGCCGCCCGGCGCCCCAGGCAAGGGTGGCCCGGTCCAGAAGCAGTCCGGGCCACTGCCCTCCGAAGCTTCGCCGAAAGCTTACGAGCACAAACAGGAAGCGCAGCGCGGTGCCGAAAAGAAGCGAGCAAGCCGCGCCCAGGATGCCGGAGCGCGGAATCAGGAAAAGCATGCAGGGCACGCTCGACAGCAGGCCGATCACCTGCTGTGTCGTGATCAGGCCGGGGCGGTCGGTCGCCATAAAAGCCTGCGCGGCAATGCTGACGCAGCCGGCCAGTCCGGCTTCCGCGGTGAGCACCGCCAGGGTCGCACCGATGGAGGCAAACGCGGGGCCGTACACCAGCGCCAGCAGCAGGTGTCCCCCCAGCAGGGTGAGTCCCAGCGATGCGAGCGCCACTGTGAAGCCAATGCGGAGGGAGCGGCTGACCAGCGTCGCAACCTTTGCGCGCGGGAGGCCCACCATGCTGGGGAACAAAACGCTGGCCATGGCGGTTTGCGGTACATTGAGCACCCGTGACGCACTTAACGCGACCACGTACACCCCCATGGATGAAGGCGACAGAAGGCTCACGACCAGGGCCTGGTCGACATAAAAGCCGAGGGTGCCGCACAGGTCGATGCCAAAGGAGCGAAAGCCATAGGAAAGCAGCATCCGTGCCGCGCTTCGGATCGATCGGAGCGGCTGTGTCCAGCGCACCGGCAGCCGCGACCACAGCAGCGCGCACACCGGGATGCCGGACAAGGTATAGGCGATGCCGGCGTGGGCGGGGGTCAGTGTGTGGGCGGCGGCCAGCCCCAGGAGGCCCACCAGGGTGAGCAGGGGCGTGGCCGTCAGTGTGACGGCCGACATGCGGAAGTTGTGTTCCGCTTCGAGCGCTGCCCGGCCGATCAGGAGAAACATGCCGATGATCAGGTTCGGCATAAGCCAGCGCCCGAGCCGCACCACGGATGAGGCGTACTGGTGCAGCAGCCACGGGGCCGCCGCGATCGCCGCGGCAGTGCCCGCAAGCCCGATCGCGAGCCCAAGCAGCAGCGCGGCCGCAAGCAGCTGCGGTGCCCGGCCCCGGTTGCTCCGCAGGTGAAAGGTAAGCGCGCTCGGCAGCCCAAGGGTAAGCGCGCCCGACAGAACCTGCGGCCACAGCAGAACCGCGGCCAACTCGCCCCGGCCTTCCGGGTGCAG
>CAXTYP010000294.1:0-3690 GCA_964248435.1 uncultured Acidobacteriaceae bacterium
CCGCGCTACATGCCCACCTACCTGAACCTCATCGCCAACGATGCTTTCGGCAACTGGTTCACCCTGATGCATGACATGGCGCTTTCGCCGGCCATGGGCACCTACCTGAACATGGGCAACAGCTTTGTGCCGTCTGCCGGGCAGCGAGCCAATGAGAACTTCGCCCGCGAGTTGATGCAGCTGTTCTCGATCGGCACGGTCGCGCTCAATCAGGACGGTACAGTCCAGCTCGACGGCTACGGCAACCCCGTCCCGAACTACACCGGCGACCAGGTGCAGAACTTCGCCCTTGCTTACACCGGATGGACCTTTGCCAACGACGACTGCTCCGTACCGAGCCACGAGCTCGATTACTGGTGGCCCGACCCGCCGGGGCAGCGCTGCCAGATGGTGCCCTTGCCCGGCAAGCACAGCACCGTGGCAAAAACCCTGATGCGCGGCACCGTGCTTCCGGCAGGTCAGAGCCCGCAGGACGACCTGAATGGGGCTTTGCAGAACATCTTTCAAAGCCCATCGCTGCCACCGTTTGTGTGCCGCCGCCTTATCCAGAGCCTCGTCAAGAGCAATCCGTCGCCCGCCTACATCAGCCGGGTCGCCGGGGTCTTTATCAACAACGGTTCAGGCGTACGCGGGGACATGAAAGCCGTGATTCGCGCCCTTCTGCTCGACCCTGAAGCCCGGGCCGGCGATTCGCTCAGCAACCAGGACCCGAACGCGGGCAAGATGCGCGATCCCGTTCTCTGGTGGGCTTCCGCAATGCGCGCCGTCAGCGCCACCTCCTCTGCGGTTCTGCCGAATGTCGGCCTTTACGAGAGCATCGTGGATCTTTGGCTGGCCGACATGGATGAGGTGCCCCATGCGCCCACCAGTGTTTTCAGCTTCTACTCTCCCGACTTCCAGCAGCCCGGCACCAACCTGTTCGCGCCCGAGTTCCAAAATGAAAACGCGCACACGCTTGTGCAAGCCACGGAGCATCTGCAGGATGCGCTGAACAACAACTGGAACCTGACCGGAAGCGAGGCCCAGGAACTCACCATCAGCCTGGGACCCGGCAGCTTCTGGTACAACTGCGCCACGCAGTGGGGCCCGGTGAACTTCGTCAACGCACTTGACGCACTGCTGATGCATGGCACGATGACCCAGGACATGCGCGACGCGATCGTGAACGGGATCAAGAACGACGACACCGCGACGATGGTCCGCTCCGCCTTCTACCTCATCCTCACTTCGCCGCAGTACAGGATCATGCTTTAAGGCGCCACTACACCAGACATTTCGGAGAATCACATGCAGCGCAGAAGCTTTTTGAAAACCGCGTCCTGGGGTGCCCTCGCTCAACTTTCGGGCATCTCCCCCCTCCGCTCCATGGCAGCCCTGGCTCAAAACAGCAGTCCCACCGACTACAAGGCGATCGTTTGCCTTTTTCTCCGCGGCGGCAATGACAGCAACAACATGCTGGTACCGTTGAGCGGCTCGCAGTACAACGCCTACAGCCAGGCCCGAGGGTCCAGCGCCGTGGCCCAAAACCAGCTGCTCAGCCTCGCGAACTCCCCTTACGGTGTTCACCCGGCCTTTCCCCATCTGCAGCAGGCCTACAACAGTGGGCAAGCAGCCATGATCGCCAATGTCGGGCCTCTCGTTCAGCCCACCACCGCCGCTCAATACAAGAACTCCAGCGTGCTGATTCCAGGCTCGCTCATGGCCCATGACGACCAGCAAAAGGTGTGGGAAACAGGCGGTTATACCCCCGGCATCAATCCCAGCTGGTCCGGCCTGACCGCAGACCTGCTCGCACCCAGCTACAACGCACCCAATATGCCCATGGTGACCCTGCTCGGCGGTGCCGCTAATTTCGGACGCGGCAACACCGCAGTGCCCTTTACCGCCGGGCCCTCGGCACAGTCAGCCGCTTTCTGGTGCTCCGAGGGCAATTCGTGCTACGCCCGAGCCGCCGCCGCCCAGCAGCTGCTTTCCTTTGACAACGGCGTCAGCCTCGTGCAGGCCGACGAACAGATTTACCAACAGGCCTATAAGTACAACGCGTTTTACAACGGTGTCCTCGGCAGCGCCACGGGGTTCAGAACTGCCTTTCCGGGCAATAATCCGCTTTCAGCCTCCTTGTACACGGTGGCCACCATGATGCAGCTGCGGTCCCAGATCGGCGCGCGGCGGCAGATCTTTCTGATCGACGCGGCCGGCTTCGACACCCATGCAAACCAGTCCGCTACCCAGCCGCAGCTCTACGCCACCATCGACCAGTTCCTGGGAACCTTCACCCAGGTGATGCAGGAGCTTGGGCTGTACAACAACGTCACCCTGTTCACGGCTTCTGACTTTTCCCGCACACTCTCCATCAACAGCGCCAACGGCTCGGACCATGCCTGGGGCGGACATCACTTCGCACTGGGTGGAGCGGTCAAGGGCGGCCGGCTTTACGGCAGCATGCCCAACCTGCAGATCAATGGGCCGGATGACATCGACGGCTCGGGCCGTTTTGTTCCAACCACCGCGCTTTCGCAGTACATGGCGACCATGGCTTCCTGGTTCGGCGTGCCGTCTTCAGCACTCGGACCCATGTTTCCAGGGCTTGGTAACTTCTCTTCCAGCAACCTGGGCTTTGTTTAGACCGCACCGCCCGGCAGCAGAAAAGCCCCGCGATCGCGAGGCTTTTCTGCTGAACCGTTCGAATCCAGATGCACGTTCGAAGCTAGTTCAGTCCGCCGCGCTTTGATCGCCGGCCTTGCCAGGCCTCGTACGCCTGCTCGTCATTGCCGGGAGTCTTTTCCCGGTCGCCGCGACGATTCTTCTCCCCCGCCGCGAAGCCTCGCTCCTCGTTCCGGCTCAGGCGACGGTGAGCCACCATGCCTTCCAGCAAAAACTCGGCTGCGCCCACCACGCGCTCCGCCGCATCCGCGCCGCTGACGCCGAGCGGTGCGAGTTTCTCAAACAAGCCCTGGATCTGTTTCAGCTCCGCCATGATCGCCGCTGACGGCTCGCCGTCATCCACCTTCAAGGAGCCGCCCAGGTTGAACCACTGCTCAATCTGCTGCGTATTGGTTTCCGAAAAGTAGCGGTCATAAACCGTGCCCAGGGCGCCGCGGATCAGCTCGCGCACCACCACGTCGGCCCCGCGCATCTCGCCCTCATATTCCAGCTCGATCTTGCCCGTGATTCCAGGCATCGCTGCATACAAATCCCCGATTCGAGGCAGCACGATCGACTCGTCATGAAGCAGGGCGCGCCGTTCCGCGTTTGAAATCACCAGCTCCATCGTTGAAATTGGCAGTCGCTGCGACACACCCGAGCGCTTGTCCACCCGCTTGTCACCCCGCGCGGTAAACGCCACCTGCTCCACCAGTTCGCGCATGTACTGCGGAATCTCTATAGGGCTTGCCTGGCCGGACGACAACGGCCGCGCCGCCCAGGCCTCCTGCTCCGTGATCGCGATGCCTTCTTCCAGGGTTTCCGGGTAGTGGGTGCGGATTTCCGAGCCGATCCGATCCTTGAGCGGCGTCACGATCTTGCCTCGCGCCGTATAGTCCTCGGGGTTCGCGCTGAACACGATCCCTACATCAAGCTTCAAGCGCACCGGGTAGCCTTTGATCTGAACGTCGCCCTCCTGCATGATGTTGAACAATGCCACCTGGATCTTGCCCGCAAGATCCGGCACTTCATTGATCGCGAAAATGC
>CAXTYP010000295.1:0-3677 GCA_964248435.1 uncultured Acidobacteriaceae bacterium
TTCCGGGCGGCCCCTTTATCCCGCTTACGCGGCGGCCCCACGCTTCTTTGGGCTGTCGGTGCTGGAGGACCAGGTGGCGGCCGGCTCGCTGATGTGGGTCGTGGGGTCCATCTCGTTTCTGGGTGCGGCCATGTTGATCACGGTAAACCTCCTGTCGCACCGCGGGGAGCGGCGTCGCTTGCGGATGGAAGGGGCGCGAAGCCGTCTGGCAGAGTTGCACCGTGCGAAAGCAGGGCCCGTGCGCGCCCGGCTGCCGCGTGGTCCGTTGGACCTGCTCCGGGTACGGCCGATCGGTGCATTCCTGCGCTCGCGCTATGGGCGGCAGAGCCTGCAGGCTTTGTCCCTGCTGATCGCGGCTGCTGTCATCGTGGACGGACTGTTCGGCCACCAGATGGGGTCCATGAACCTGGCCGGCATCATTCCATGGACCTATGCGCGCGGCATCTTTGTGCTCGGGCTGCTGCTGGTGGGCAACCTGTTCTGCATGAGCTGTCCGTTTACCCTGCCGCGCGAAGCGTCCAAATGGCTCCTGCGCCGGGCGGGCATCAAGCAGCTGCCGTGGCCGCGCGCACTCAGGAACAAGTGGGTACCGGCGGCGCTGGTGATCTTTTTCTTCTGGGCGTACGAGGCGTTGGATCTTTGGAACTCGCCTGCTCGGACAGCGGCGCTGCTGCTGGCCTATTTCGGCACCACCTTTGCGGTGGATACAGTGTTTCGCGATGCTTCCTTTTGCAAGTACGTGTGCCCGCTGGGCCAGTTCAACTTCGTTTCGTCGCTCGTTTCGCCACTTGGAGTGGCACCGCGATCGCTCGGGACCTGCGAAAGCTGCTCGACCCGGGATTGCATTGCAGGCCACGAGGCACCCCGGCCGCAGCGCGGCTGCGAGCTGCACCTGTTTTTGCCCGAAAAGCAGGGCAACCTGGATTGCACGCTCTGCATGGATTGCGTGAAAGCCTGCCCGCATGACAATGTCGGCTTGTGGGTTCAGCCGCCCGCGCTGGGGCTGGTACAGCTTTCCGTCAGTGACCCGCAGCGCTCGGCCGTGGGCCGCTACAGTCAGCGGCTGGACGTGGCGGTGCTGGCCGCGATCGTTGTTGCCGCTGCTTTCGCGAGTGCCGCCGTGATGGTGGCACCTGTGTCCGGGGTCCTGGACCGTGTGGGAGCGGGGCTTCCCGGGATCGAAAAACAAACGCTGGGATTGTTACTCGCGGCGGCTCTGCCGGCATTGCTGCTGGGATTGCTGCTGGGAGCTATCCAGCCGCTGTCGCGCCAACGCAGGGTTCTGAGCGAGGTACCGCGCTGGATGTTGGCGCTCCTGCCGCTGGGGCTCGGCATGTGGGCCGCGCACCTGGCTTTTCACCTCCTGACGGCATGGAGCTCACTCCTGCCGGGACTGCTCCAGGCAGGGCACGAGCTTGCAAAGGCGGGCATGGTTGTGAGGGGTTTGCCGTCTCCGGACTGGATGGGCCAGCGCTCGCTGCTCAGTCCCGCTTCGTTACTGGACCTGCAGCTTGGCACGTTGGATCTGGGACTGCTGGGTGCCTTGTACCTGGGCTGGCGCATGGCAAGGGGTGACGCGGCAGCCGGGGTGGGGCGGCGAGCCCTGCGGTTGCTGCCATGGGCTTCCGTGGCGGTCTCGTTGTATGCTGCCGGCGTTTGGGTCCTGCTCCAACCGATGCAGATGCGCGGCATGGTTGGCATGTGAGAGCCGCCCGTACCTGTCTGCTGGCCGGACTGTGGGTGGCACTGCTCGTTGCAAGCCGGCCGGCGTGGGCAGATGGCCCGCATATTGCCTTCCATGGCACGGCAGGCGCTTATACCGTGACACTGTTTACCGCGCCGGACCCGCTGGTGGTGGGTCCGGCTGAGCTGAACCTGCTGGTGCAACAGGCCAATGACGGCACCCTGGTCAACATGGCGGAGAGTGCCGGCGAGCTTCGTCTGCCAGGACACGCGCCGGTGCACTTTCGGCTCACGCCAAGCGGAGCCGCGAATAGTGAGCTGCCGGGCGCACGCATCCTGCTGCCCGATCCAGGGGTGTATGAGCTTGGGATCGACATTGGTGCTGTGGAGTCGGTGCCGTTGCACTTCACCGGCTCGATTTTTGTCGATGCGAACCACGGGAAACGCAACGCGGTGATTTGGGCCGTGGTCTTGCCAGGCTTGCTGATTGCTCTTTTTCTAACCAACCAGTATGCCAAGGGACGGCTGCAGAAAAGCCGGGGCAAGCTCCGTCGTGCCTAAATCGAGTTTGGGATTGACCTTGGAATCGATTTGGGCCGAACGGACCGAATCGGGAATGTCGGCCTTTCGTCACCGTTCCGGGATGCTATTCCGCTTGCCCGGTGAGCCCCCGCACCTCAGAATGGAGTCATAAGGAAAGATATGCATTCTCGACGGATCCGGCGTTTCTGCTTTGCTGCCCTGCTTCTGGGGTTTTACGTTCTGGCGGGTCTGGCGGGTCCGGCGGTTTCGACGCTTGGCGCGCAGACGGCTCAATTTGACCTGCAGGGCCCGACACTGGAGGCAAAGGTGCAGCGTGGGGGCAAGACCCTGCCCATTGCCGAGGTGCCGAATCTTCAGCCAGGCGACCGTTTGTGGCTCCACCCGGTACTGGGCGAGCATGAGTCCGTGCACTACCTGATGGTGGCTGTTTTTGTCCGCGGCTCCACCAATCCTCCCCCTGATGACTGGTTCAACAAGGTGGAAGCGTGGAACAAGCAGGTGATGGAAGAGGGAACCTATATCACGGTTCCGCCCGGGGCCGAGCAGGTGGTGGTGCTGTTTGCGCCGCAGACCGGGGGAGATTTTTCGGCGCTGAAGAGTGCGGTGCGGGGCCGGCCGGGCTCGTTTGTACGCGCCTCGCAGGACCTGAACCTGGCTTCACTCGACCGCGAACGCATCAACACCTACCTGAAGGGCCTGCGAGCCGTTCAGGACCCGGACAAGATCAAGGACGAGTCAAATACCCTGGCACGTTCGCTCTCGCTCAAGCTGAACCAGGATTGTTTCAGCCGTCCGCCGGACCAGCAGGCTTCGTGCTTGCAGCAAAGCCAGAGCGCGTTGATTCTGGACAACGGCAACAGCAATGCCACCCAGGGCCTTTTGAATGGCCCGACCAGCGACCTCGCCCTGCAGGTCAGCGCATCCACCGGCACGGCCGCCGCCGGTCTGTACGACCCTTACATCGCAGCCGCTTTTGACATCGGCCGGCTGCTGGCGAGCTTCCACACCGCGCAATACCAGTACATCCCGGCGTTGTCTGACGACAATGGCCTGGATATGAACCTGTGGCTGAATGCGCCGCCTTCGTTTCATAATCCGAAGTCGGTGCTGGTCATGGCTTTGCCGCCGGTCGAAGCGGTCCATTTGCCAGAACTGCACCCAGTGGATCCGAAGCAGGTGTTCTGCATGCAAAAGACGCCATTGACGCTGCCCGTGGATGGTGCGCCCGCGATCTTTGCCACGCAGTATGGGCACAGCCTGACGCTGCATCTTCAAGGTGAGAATGGCAAAGCAGTTGACTTGCCCACCCAGCCTGACCCTGCACAGGGCGGCTTTGTAGTGCCGGTACCGGTGCTGGAAAACGCAGGTCTGGGCAAAAAGGTGCAGGCCACGGTGCAGGGTTTCTGGGGATTTGACGCGTACAAAGGACCGTCGTTCATGCTGCGCTCGAC
>CAXTYP010000296.1:0-3668 GCA_964248435.1 uncultured Acidobacteriaceae bacterium
TAGCCCACGCGAGCCCGCGCGGCCCGGGACTGGTGGAACGGCAAACCCAGCAACGCACCCCGCCCGCCGGACAGCTGAAGAAATCCCATGGCCAGTTGAATGGCGGTTGTTTTGCCTGCGCCATTTGGACCCAGAAAGCCGAAGATCTCACCCGGCTCGACCGCGAGCGACAGGCGATCGAGAGCGATGATGTGACCGTAAGACTTCGTGGCCTGCTCGAACAACAGCGCTGGCGGCATCGTGCCCTTGTCGATTCCGTTAAAAGTTTGTAGCAATCAAAAGCCCCCGCCGAGGCGAGGGCTCCGATGGAAGTGCAAGCCGGACTACTTCACTTTTGCGAAGACGATGACCAGCGTGAACAGCGCCAGCGACTCGATAAACGCGAGACCCAGCACGTAGAAGAAGAGAATGCCGGCTCGCGCGCCAGGATTGCGAGCAAAGCCTTCAGCAGCCTTGGCCGCAGCCAGGCCCTGGCCGATACCGCAGCCTGCGGACGCCAAGCCCATGCCAATACCCGCGCCAAGCGGGACATAGCTGGCCGCCCCGGAACCGCTGCCGGTCTGGGCCCAGGCCGGCGAAGCCAGCAAAAGGGCAGAAAGGGTCATGAACAGGTACTTCGATTGCTTCAGGATGTTGCTGAGGATCAGGTACATGGGTCGTTCTCCTTGGCGCTTCCGTGTGTTGCTTGGAACCGCAGTGGGTGGTTGAACCGGTCGCGGTGGCCGGCCCCTCACGCTGCGGCTCTTCCCCGTGCGCCGGGGCGGAAGCGTGGCTTCCCCGGCAGGAATCCTGGTGTGTCGCGAGTGGTTACGCGTCGGCGTCTTCGTGCGACTTTGCTTCAGATAAATAAATCATGGCCAGCAGCATGAAGACGTAGGACTGGATAAGCGCCACGCCAAAATGCAGCGCAAGAAACAGCATCGGCAGCCCGATCGGAATCAGCGAAAAGAACACCAGAGTGAGCAGATCGCTGGCAAACATGTTGGCGTACAAACGGACGGTGAGCGACAGGATGCGCGCCAGGTGGGACATGATCTCCAGCGGCAGCATGAACGGAGCGCCCTTCCAGCCCAGCGGTCCCATGAAGTGCTTGAAGTAGCCCCAGGGCCCGTTCGCGCGCAGGCCGACGAGGTTGTAATAGCAAAACGTAAGCAGTGCAATGCCAAGCGGCACAACCGGGCTTGAGGTGGGCGTTTCTATGCCGGGTAGCAGCCCGAACATGTTGCATACCAGTACAAACAGCAGGATGGTCGCGGCGAAAGCCATGTGAGGTTCGCGGCCATGGCCCAGGATCGACTCACCCTGGCCGTCCACGAACTCGTAAACGCTTTCCGCCGCCAACTGGAGTGTGCCGGGCCTTTCAACCCGCATGGTCGCCCGCACCAGCGCGAAAAAGAGCACCAGCAGACAGAACACAACAATTTCAAGTGTCAGCGCGTTGGTGATCGGGGCCGCCGGATGGGCGGGGTGAATCCCGAGGTGCAGCAACAAGGCATCGATTGGCCCGGCAAACAATCCGTTCAGGAACCGGCTCAATGCGTCGAGTAAAAAAAGCATGCTTCCTTCGTGTGCTCCTGGGTATCCGGCGCGGCTGCGCGTTATGAGCGGATCAAACGGGCTGCTTCGATCGCCAGTGCGATCACCGCCAGCCCGAGACCACCCAGCAGCGCATACACTGAGCCGTGGAGACTCTTCAGGCTAACATATAGAATCACCGCGGCAACTAGTAACCGCAGGAAAAAGCCGACGATTACCCGTGCCCCGCCTGCGCCCCGCTGGTTGTCGAGCCGGGCCAGGATCAAATTCATCAGCTTCTGCCACTCCCACAAGCTCGCCACCGAGATCGCTGCGCCGACGACGAGCAGCAAAGCAGTCTGCCAGCCGGCGAGCGCCCAAAGAATCGCACCGGCGACCAGCGTGATCAGCGCGACAACACGTACCGCGCGGCGCATCGCCAGCCGCAGCCGCGCTTCCGTGATCTCCTCGAGCTGCGCTTCCCCTTCGACCGTCATAATTTCGTGCCGTCCCGGTCGCCTTCAACAGGATCTCGGAAGCCTGTTCCCTGCGCGGCCGACGGATCGTAGGCGGTCGCGGCCAAGGCGCCCGGCTCGGCGATCATGCGAAAGATTTGCAGAAAACCTGAGACGATGCCCAGCACGATCCCCGCAAGATAGATCCAGTGCTGGTGTAGTACCTTATCCAGTACGCCGCCCAGCAACCAGCCCACAGCCAGCGAGATCGGCATCACAAAAGCGATCTGCGTCAGCTTTTCCGCCTTGATCAGCGCCTGCATGTTGCTTCGAGTCTCGGCGCGCTTCGGATCGGGCGGTGTGGCTTGCATCCATCCATTCTAGCCAGCCCGAGGTCCGGTCGCCAGCCCGGGTTCCCACTCCCACCGGCACCCGGCGCTTATACTGGGCGGAAACGCTTGACCCACAGGAAACGTCCCGGTGTCTGAATCAGAGTTCGAAAGCAGCCTCCTCAAGCTGCGGCAGCAAAAGCTCGAGCAGATTGTTGCGCTCGGCCAGCAGGCTTACCCCAACAGCTATCGCACGACTCACAGTGTCCCGGCGATCTGGGCTGCCCATGGCAACGCCACCGCCGAGCAACTGGAGGCCGAACGGGTGCAGGTATCTGTTGCGGGTCGCCTGATGACAATCCGCGCGCAAGGCAAGGCCGGATTCGCGCACCTGCAAGGCGAAGGCAAGCGCTTGCAGATTTATGTTCGCCAGGACGCGGTCGGCGAGCCGGGTTTTGCACTTTACAAGTTGCTCGACGCAGGCGACCACATCGGCGTTACGGGCTACCTGTTCCGTACCCGCACCGGCGAGCTCAGCGTGCACGTCGACAGCATCACCTTTCTCGCGAAAGCCATGCTGGCCTTGCCGGAAAAGTATCACGGCCTGTCCGACGTGGAACTGCGCTACCGCCAACGCTATGTCGACCTGTTTATGAACACGGAGCTGGAGCTCGAAGCGCCTCGGGTCGAGGGGCATGACGAACGGGACAAGCATGCGACCGGTTTGGTCGATACCGGCGACAACGCGGCGCGACCGGCTGAGCCCGGGCCGGAGCCGGAATCGATCCGGGTGCGCGATGTATTTGTCAAGCGGGCGCAGGTATTGCGGGCGATGCGGCGCTTCTTCGACGAACGCGGCTTTTTAGAAGTGGAAACGCCCATGATGCAGCCGGTCGCGGGCGGGGCGGCGGCAAAACCGTTCACGACACACCACAACGCGCTCGACCTGGACCTGTTCTTACGAATCGCGCCCGAGCTCTATCTCAAGCGATTGGTGGTCGGCGGCCTTGATCGGGTGTACGAGATCAATCGCAATTTTCGCAATGAGGGGATTTCCACGCAGCACAACCCCGAGTTCACGATGCTGGAGTTCTACCAGGCGTACGCGAACTACGAAGATTTAATGAACCTGACCGAGGAGTTGGTGCGCACGGTCGCGCTCGAGGTCAACGGGACGACGGTGACGCGCTTCAATGGGCACGAGATCGATCTGGGCAAGTGGCAGCGCTATTCGATGCGTGAAGCGATCATTGCCTTTTGGCCGGGAATCGCGGGCTCCAAGCCTGATATGGGGAATTTCTCAAGCAAAGTTCTTTTGCAGAACCTTCTCCAGCTCAGCCGTCATTTTAGGGTTCCAACATGGAACCCA
>CAXTYP010000297.1:0-3661 GCA_964248435.1 uncultured Acidobacteriaceae bacterium
CCGCGAACGGTTCCCGCGACAGCAGCAGGTGCGCCCCCGCCGGCACAGGGTCGCGGTCGTAATCCACCACCCGCCCGTCGCGATAAAACGCCAGCCCATATTCCACGTCGCGGCGCACCCGAAACACCGCCACCGAGCCCGGCTCCGGCGAAAGCTTGTCCAGGATTTCCGCGACCGGTCGCGGCGAATACGTCAGGTCCACAAGCCGGATCACCCGCTTGCTGGCCGCGATCGCCGGGATCCCAAACACCGGCCCCAACCCGAACAAAAAAAGCAGCAGCACCACCAGCGGCACCATTGTCGCCGCCCGCAGCCTCCCCAGCCCAAACCGCCCCACCGCCAGCAGGATCAGCAGCGCCGCCCCCAGCCCCGCCATCCCCGACGCCACGAGCATCCGCGCCGGAAACCGCAAAGAGTCCTGCACGAGATACGTCGGCGTCACCAGCACCGACATCGTCAGCAGCCCCGCCAGCACCGCGTGGCCCACCAGCAGCCCCCGCGGAAGCCCGCGCGCCCGCATCCGGTACAGGTAGTCGCCCGTCAGGATCGTCAGCGGGGGAATCGACGGCAGGATATAGCCCGGCAGCTTGGAGTTGGAGGTCGTAAAAAACAAGATCGGCACCAGCGCCCACAACACCAGGAACTCCGGAAAGGCATCACCCGCCCGCTGAAAACCCCGGTAACGGCCCTTCGCATAACAAGCTCGCCATTCCGCGAAACTCGCCCGTACCGCCGACACAAACGCCGCGCCCGACAACACCGCCCATGGCATCAGCGACAGCAGCACAACGGGAAGGTAATACCAGAGCGACTGTTCATGCTCAAACCGGTTGGTCGCGAAACGCTGGAGATTGTGCTCCAAAAAGAACACACGCAAAAAATTCGGGTTACGCCGCTGCACCGCAATAAACCACGGCAGCACCATGGCGAGGTACAGCAGCGCGCCCGGCCACCAGAAAGTCCGCCGCAGCACCGTCCACTCCCGCCGCAGCGCCGCAAACGCCAGAATAATCAGCAGCGCCAGGAACGGTGCCACCGGACCCTTCGCCAGCGTCGCCGCACCGATAAAGAAATACAAATCAAAAAGCCAGAACTTTGAATCCGTCTCGTACCACGCATACCAGCCCAGCATGCCGATCCCAAACGGCGCGGCCAGCTGCATATCGGTCGAAGCCCCGCGCGCAAAGCTCAGGATTCCTGCGCACGACGCCGTCAGCAGCGCCGCATCCAGGTGTCCGCCCGGCCGAAACCGCTTCATGTGCGCGTAAATCAGCACAACCAGCGTAAAAGCAAAGCTCGCCGAAGGCAGCCGCGCCGACCAGTCGTGTACCCCAAACTCCCGAAACGAAAACATCGCGCGCCAGTAGTACAGTGCTGGTTTTTCG
Organism: uncultured Acidobacteriaceae bacterium; assembly: GCA_964248435.1. Taxonomy (GTDB): domain Bacteria; phylum Acidobacteriota; class Terriglobia; order Terriglobales; family Acidobacteriaceae; genus EB88. The sequence continues at coordinate 1,386 of CAXTYP010000297.1, forward strand.
AGCCACGGCTTCCCGTACAGCACCGGTGTCACGTAGTCGTGGCGCGCCAGCATTTCGCGCGCCACTTGCGCATAGCGCGGCTCGTCGGCCCCCACCAGCCCCAGGCCCGCGCCGCCGAAGGCAGGCACCAGTCCGTAGAAAAACAGCACCGCCGTCAGGCTCAGCAGCGTCCACAGTTCAAACGCCGTGCGCGAGTGCCAAAAACTGCTGTACCAGGCTGCCTCGGGCCGCAACACTGCCGTGCCCTTGCCGGTACTGACTGCCTTTTCTTTCACTGCTCCATGCCACCATCGCGACGCATGCCCGACCGCGCGCCGGCACGCGAAGCGCACTCAACCCCTAGCAAACCTTTTCGCTCTCCTCCGGCTGTCCGGGCGGCACCGCCGCCGCCGGCTCTTCCGGCTTGAACTGCGCATACTTGTTGCGCTTGCGCGTGCGCGTCAGCAGTTCATCGATGCGCCCCGCCATGCGCTCCGACCGGTCCGCATGAAACGTCACATCCGGCACATGCCGTTTGCCCATCCGGTCCTTCAGCTCCGCGCGAATCCACCCCCGCGCCGCCATCAGCCCTTCCACCGTCGACAACTCCGCTTCCGGCCCATCCTCCACCTGCACAAACACCTCGGCCGACTTGCCCCCCGGGTTGATCACCACCTGCGTCACATGCGCCGAGTGAATCCGCGGGTCCGACAAGTCGCCCAGCATCATCGCATCGATCTCTTCGCGAATCGTCTCCGCCACCCGGTCCTGGTGGTACTTCCGCGCGCGTTGTTCCGGCATGGTCCCTGTCCCTCTGCTTCTTTCCTAGTCTACAAACTCCACCCAGCTGTCCGTGATCTCGGCGCTCAGGTCCGTCACGATCCGCTCCGCCGCGGCTTCCACCTGCCCCAGCTGCCCTTGGAGGTAAGCTCGCGAGCCCGAGATCGCCGCCACGCCGATCACCGCCGACTGCCACGTCACCGCCTCGTCCAGCTCCGCCACTGATACATTGAACCCGTGCCGCAGCTTGTCCTTCAGGCTGCGCACCACCTGCCGCCGGTCCTTCAGCGACCGCGCAAACTCAATCCGTAGCTGAAGCGTCAACGTGGCTAGCGGCATAAACGGCAAAGGAGAGCGCTCAGCGCCCTCCCCTCCAGCATAAGCGTTCAACCCGGCCGCTTCACTCACCCTTGCGTAACCAGGTCGCGCCTTACCCGCGACTGGTACCCGGCGCGGCTACTGAGCCTGCTTCACCTCGGCCTCGATCGCGTCCCACTCTTTCGCGTCCAGCTTCAGCCCTGCCGCGGCCGTGTTCTCCTCCAGGTGCTTGGCCGACGACGTCCCCGGAATCGGCAAAATCACCGGCGAGCGATGGAGCAGCCACGCCAGCGCCAGCTGCGAGACCGACGCCCCGTGCCGCTTCCCCGCCGTATCCAGCGGGCCACCCTCACGGGCCAGCTTGCCTGCAGCCACCGGGAACCACGGAATAAACGCGATGCCGTGCTTCTCGCAGAACTCAAGCGTGTCCTCGTGCTGCCGGTCGCCGATGTTGTACTGGTTCTGTACACTCACCACCGGCACAATCCTCAACACCTGTTCAATCTCGTGCGGCTTCACCTCCGACAGGCCGATGTGCCGGATCTTGCCTTCTTGTTGCAGCTTCGCGATCGGCTCCAGCGACTGCTCCACCGGTACTTTCGCGTCGATCCGGTGCAGCTGCCACAGGTCGATCCGCTCCAGCTTCAACCGGCGCAGGCTCATCTCCACACACTGCTGCAGGTACTCGGGCCGGCCCACCGGGTGCCACGCGCCCGGCCCGGTCCGGGTCAGGCCGCCCTTGGTCGCAATCACCAGGTCCTTGGGATAAGGGTGCAGGGTTTCGGCGATCAGCCGCTCCGACACCTCCGGCCCATACGCGTCCGAGGTATCGATCAGGTTGATGCCGAGCTCCGGGACGCGCTGCAACACGCGCCGCGCTTCTTCCGGGTTCTTGGGTTCGCCCCAGATACCCTCGCCGGTGATGCGCATGGCGCCATAGCCGAGCCGGTGTACGGGCAGATCGCCGCCGAGCTGAAACGTGCCGCTGTCGGCTGCATTGACGTGGGTAGGAGGAGTTGCGGTTGCGGTAGCCATACTGCATTGGATGAGAGAAATCGACCCGAAGTCGCGCCAAAACAGTCAGTCAGAGGCTGTCAGTCGGCAGTCGCCTCCAAACGCGCCAGCTTCGCGGGGTCGGGCGGGCCCGTCGCATACGAGATGCCGAACAAGCACACGAGCGCCGCGACCAGCGCCGGGAA
>CAXTYP010000298.1:0-3649 GCA_964248435.1 uncultured Acidobacteriaceae bacterium
GGCTCGCCAGCTCGGCGTACACCGCGCCAAGTGACCGCTCGCCGACCGGCGCTGGCGCGTCGTCAATCGCCCGCTGCGTCGCGGCCGGCATGGGCTGCCAGGCGGGCTGGTCGCGCAAGGTTCGGAGCCCTCGCAGTGTGTCGTCGAGAATGCGGTGCGCTTCCGCCGTCAGCTCGTCCCACTCGGCGTCGGTCCGGGGTTCAAGCGTCAGCTCGCCGCCCGCTTGGGCACCTTCCGCCAGGGGCGCAGGCTCCTGCGAGAGCAGGCGCTCGCTAAAGAATGCGCTCATGCTGGTAGCCGGCCTCCGTCAGCGCCTCGCGAATCGCCGTGATGTGCGGCGTCCCTCGCGTTTCCAGCGTCACATCGATCACCGTGTTGCCCAGGTTCACGCCGTAGTACGCGCGGTCATACGAGGTTTCCACAATGTTTGCGCGCGCATCCGCCAGGATCCGTGTCATGCCGTGCAGCGCGCCGGGCCGGTCCGTCAGATGAATCCTCAACCGCGTGCGCCGTCCATCCTTGACCAGGCCGCGTTCAATCATCATCGCGAGGAGGCTCACGTCGATATTGCCGCCGCACACCAGCACCGCGGTTCGCTGCGGCACCGCATCGCCTCCGTGGCTCAGCGATGTTTTTCTCTGCAACAACGCCGCCAGCGCCGCCGCACCAGCCCCCTCGGCCAGCGTTTTTTCCTTTTCCAGCAGCTGCAGAATCGCCTGCGCGATCTCTTCCTCATCCACCAACACGATCTCGTCCACGTAGCGCTCCACCAGGGGATAGGTGAGCGCGCCGGCGCGACGCACCGCAATGCCGTCGGCAATCGTCGCCTGCGGCGGCAGCGTCACCGGGCCGCCATGCTCGCGCGCGCGCAGCATGGAAGGCAGCCGCTCCGTTTGCACGCCGATCACGCGAACCTGCGGCCGCAGCTCCTTGATCGCGCAGGCGACACCGCCGATCAGCCCGCCGCCGCCGATCGGCACCACCACCGCTTCCAGCCCGGGCACCTGTTCCAGCAGCTCCAGCCCGATCGAGCCCTGCCCCGCGATCACCGCCGCATCGTCAAACGGATGAAGAAACACCTGCCCGGTTTCTTCGCCCAGCCGCACGGCTTCCGCGTAGGCCTCGTCATAATTGGCACCGTGGAGCACCACCTGCGCGCCAAAGCCGGCCGTGGCGGATACCTTGACCAGCGGCGTCATCTCCGGCATCACGATGCGCGCCGTGATGCCGTGCGCCGCGGCATGAAACGCCACCGCCTGCGCATGGTTGCCGGCGCTGGCCGCGATCACGCCCCGCCGCTTTTCGTCCTCGCTCAGCGCCAGGATGCGGTTCAGCGCGCCTCGCTCCTTGAACGCGCCCGTGCGCTGGAGATTGTCGAGCTTTAAGAACACGCTCTGCCCGCAGGCCGCCGACAAGGTGGCCGAGTGCCGCGCGGGTGAGCAAAGCACATGGTCACGAATCAGCGCGCGGGCCGCCTGCACATCAGCAAGCGTCACGGCCAGTGCAGGAAGGGAGGTGTCGCCCCGAGGCCCGGGGGAGTTCGCAAGATCAAAAATCATGGCCCTAGTATCAGCCCTGACAAGGGCACCGGTGTCGGTTTCGTGCGGTCAATCCGGCAGCAGGGCAGGCTGCGGTTGAACGTGACCGCACACGGTCCGCGCGTCCGCACTGAGCCTTGTCCCAGGGGTGCATGGGAGCCGGAAAAAAACGGACGGCCCCGCACTGCACCCCACCCGGAAAACGTCCTAAGCAGCCACGACCGTTGCCTTTGGTTCCTCCGGCGCAATGCGGTAGCCGCGCCAGCCGTAGTAAATGATGAACAGGTAACAAAGAAACGGCAGCACCAGCGAGTGGTGGATGCCAAAATGATCGGCCAGCGCGCCCATCAACACCGGGATCAGCGCCCCACCGACGATCGCCTGCACCAGCAGCCCCGAGCCGCGCCCGGTCAAGGGCCCCAGCTCGGCAACCCCCAGCGTAAAGATCGTCGGAAACATGATGGAATTGAAAAAGCCGACCGCCAGGATCGCCACCAGCGCCACCTTGCCCGTCCCGAGCAGTGAAACCAGCACACACACCGCCGCGCCCACGCCGCTCATCGCCAGCAGCCGCGGCGCCGGCAGCCGCTGCATCACGGCCGAGCCAAGAAACCGCCCCACCATCGCCCCGCCCCAGAAGAAGATGCCCACCAGTTGCGCGCCCTGCTTCAGCGGCAGGTTGCCGATCTCCGGCTGGTTTAGGTACTTGACTGCAAAGCTGCCGACGCTCACCTCGGCCCCGACATAGATGAAAATCGCCAGCGCGCCCAGGTACAGGTGCGGGTGGTTCCACACACTGTCCTGATCGATATGGAGGCTGGCCGGACGGTAATCGCGTGTCACCTCCAGCCGCGGAAACCGGTAAAGCGCGATCGCCAGCGCCAGGACCGCGACCGTGATCGCGATCACCAGGAACGGCGTCTTGATACTCGCCGCCTGGTGCACCCGCAGCGCAGCGCCCTGCAGCGGAACCGCGCCGGCCACTGCTGCCTGGGTCACCCCAAGAATAAAAACGCCGCCGATATACGGCGCCACGGTATCGCCCAGGGTATTAAACGCCTGCGTCAGGTTGAGCCGGCTTGAAGCCGTCTCCGGTGGCCCCAGGATCGTGACATACGGGTTGGCGGCCACCTGCAGGATCGTTACTCCGGCCGCCAGCACCACCTCCGCCGCCAGGAACAGGCCGTACGTGGCAAGGCTCGCCGCCGGCAAAAACATCAGCGCGCCCACACCCATCGTCAGCAGCCCGACTACCATGGTGCGTTGGTAGCCGACCCACTCAATCAGCTTGCTGGCCGGCAGCGCGAAGAAAAAGTACGAGCCGAAAAAGGCGAGCTGGATCAGCGACGCCTGGAAGTAGCTCAGGCCAAAGATGGACTGGAGGTGCGGAATCACCGCGTCATTCATCACCGTGCAAAAACCCCAGATGAAAAACAGGGTGGTGACCATGGCCATGGCGCTGTAGTTGGTTCTGCCCGGGGCAGAGGTAGATATGTTGTTGCCGACGCTGGTTATCGCCATGTGCTCTGTTGTGCCTTCCACGCGAACTTCCCCGCTTGGTTCCCGAGCGGTGGGGTGAGCGAATCGCCCTTGATGCTACATGATCGGGCACAGCTTACGCCTTTCTTTGTGCATCCATTCAGGGCAGGGCGCGGCTTCCTCCTGAAACTTCTGCCCGGTTCCGTCGTCCCATGATGGGAAAGCAAAAGCGAATCGGTGGGGAAAGCGCCACGCCTGCCCCAGCTCCATATCGCCGAGGAATCCTTTCCATGCGCCTGTTTGCCCGTTCCTGCCCCGCTCTTCTGGTTGTCGCGTCCTTGTGCTTACCGGCGACGCTGCTGCCGCTTGCGGCTCAAACAGCCGCGCCGGCCGCCCCCGCGCGTATCCTTGGCACGGTCACGGCCCTTGGCGCTGGCAGCGTCACCGTGCAGGGCGAAGGAGCAGGTGCCGCCCCCGTGACTGTCCCCGTCACCGCCGCCACCCGCCTCCTGCGCACCGTGCCGGGCGAAACCACCCTTAAAAATGCCACCCCGCTCGATCTCCACGACCTGGCCGTCGGCGACCGGGTCCTGATCCGCCCCGCCGCCGATGGCTCCGCCGCCACCCTGATC
>CAXTYP010000299.1:0-3631 GCA_964248435.1 uncultured Acidobacteriaceae bacterium
CCCGGCTTCCCCGATCTGCCACTGCACCAGCGCGCGCAGAGCGCGGTCATCGACCGCCCCATCTGCCCGAAACGGGGTCACCAGCGCGGTTCCACATCCAACCGGTTCCATACTCACAACCAAACTATACCGCTGCAACTACCCGCATTTCACCAAAGGTGCCGCTCGCTCCTCATGTCCGTCCCTTTTCCGCCGATAAGCAGGGGGAAGCGCCCGCAGGCGCAAGCGAAACGAGGACCCATCATGATCTCCGTTGTGATCCTGACCAAGAACGAAGAAAACGACATCACCGGCTGTCTCCAGTCGGTTTCCTTTTGCGACGACGTCCACGTTTTTGACTCTTTCAGCACCGATCGCACGGTGGAGCTGGCGCGCGCCGGGGGCGCCCACGTTCACCAGCGGAAGTTCGACTCCTATGCCGCCCAGCGAAACGCCGCGCTCGATACGGTGCCGTTCAAGCATCCCTGGGTTTTTATCCTCGACTGCGACGAGCGTTTGAACCCGGTGGTCTGGCAGGAAGCGCTGGAGGCCACTGCTGCCGCCCCGCCTCAAGTGCATGCTTTCCGCATCCGCCGCGATGACCACTTTCTGGGCCACCACCTGCGCCATGCCCAGATGATGGCCTTCTATACTCGCCTGGTCCGGTTGGGCTTTGTCCGCTACACCCGCGACATCAATGAGTTCCTTGTCGTCGAAGGTGAAACCGGTCAGTTGAAGCACCGCTTTGACCACTGGTCTTTTTCCAAGGGACTGGACCGCTGGTTTGAAAAACACAACCTTTACTCGTCCATGGAAGCCCGCATCGTTGCCGAGCGCTCCTTTTTGGGCGACGCGAACTGGAAAACGGCCTTGTTTCATGCGGATTTTCATACTCGCCGCCGGGCGCAGAAGGCCATCTTCTACACCCTGCCGGGGCGTCCGCTGCTGCGTTGGGCGTACCTGATGTTTGCCCGCGGAGGCGTGCTTGACGGCAAGGCCGGGGCCATCTATGCCACCCTGCAGGCCATGTACGAGTGGCAGATCGTGCTGAAGACCAGGGAACTGATGCAGGCCGCGTCCGCCGACCCGGTTTCGCCGTTCAGCTCATCGCTGGCCCCGGGCGGGCCCTCGGCAACCTTGAGTGCCCGCTAGTAGTTCGAGAGGAAGGGTCAGAAGCAGGCCGGTGCCAACGATCACCGGCCTGCAGGCGCCCCCGCCAAGCCCCTGCGGCGCTCAAACGTTTTCGCATCCACCAGAAAGCGAAACCAGAAAGTCTGCAGCACAAAAAAGATAAAACCTTCGCGGCCGTCCAAAAAGCCGAGCCGCAGCACATAACGGTAGAAAAACAGCAGAAACGGTCGCAGAAACAAGGGCGCGCCGTTGTACACATTGCGCAGGTAGCGCCGCCGCTCGATGACGCTGCCCGTGGCGCTGCCGGAAACCCGCTGCTGCCCGTCACTTTCAAACTGTTCCTCGACCTCGGCATCGGCCCACCGGTTATGGCGGTAGGTCCATTCCGTCAACGGCATGCGGATGTCGTCGATCATGTCGTGGCGCAGCTGGCGCGTGGTGCCGCCCAGCACGTAAAAGTGCTGGTCGTACTTCCGCATTTCGCACCGGCCCATTCCGTTGCGAAACAGGCGCATGTGCCAGGTCGGGTTCAGTGCGCCGTGCCGGATCGCCCGACCCATGAAAACGAGCTGCCGCGGCAGGATAAACCCGGTTTCCGGCGGGTCATCCGGCAATGCCGCGATCTCCGCCAGCAGCGGCGGCGTCAGCCGCTCATCCGCATCCAGGTGCAGCTGCCAGCCGTATCGCACGGCGACATTGTCAATCGCCCAGTTCCGCTGCGCGCCGTAGTTTTCAAACGCGTGCTCGGCTACCGTGGCGCCCAGCTCGCGCGCAATCTCCACCGTCCGGTCCTTGCTGAACGAGTCGATAATGTGAATGTCGTCCGTCAGCGGCAGGACGGACCGGATCGTCTCCGCGATCGTGAGCTCGGAGTTAAAGGCAAGAATCAGAACGGACGGCTTCAAACGAGGTCCTTTCGCGTGCCTGGCGGCGGGAGCGCCGCAAGCCGTCCCAGCATACCGTCGGTCGGCAGGAAATCAAAACATGCCTGCCGCAAGGTGTCCGGCAGGGGGACAGGGCCGGCAGCGGGCATCCTATGCGATGCACCGCGTATCGGCAACAGAACGGCCCGTGCCCCGGCCTCCTGGTGCGCCCGCTTGGCGAACTCGCCCGCCATGTTGATCAACTTTGCCGCTTGCAATGCCCGGGGCATGCAAGTTATCGATGGGTGAAATTGGTGATAATGGCAGCAGCAGATCTCGCAAGGGTTCGGCAGAGCCCCCGCAAAGTAGTCGAGGAAACCTCTTGAACGCGCCCGAAAACAGGCAAAACGAGCCCGCTAGCAGCCGAAACCACCTTGGCACTTTCCGCAGCCCCGACGCACCCCCTGACGCGCGCGCCGGCGTGGTTGAAGAGGGGGGCGACCCGACCCTGCGCCCGCAGTTCTCCTTTGGCAACCGCGCCGCGCGCGCCTTGTGGAACGTGACCTACGCCTTGCTTTACCGACCCTCGCCGCGCCCCCTCCATGCCTGGCGCGCATTCCTGCTGCGTTTGTTCGGCGCAAAACTTGGCCCCAAGTGTCATTTCTATGCCAAGGGCCGCATCTGGGCCCCGTGGAACCTTGTCTGCGAAGACCGCGTTTCGCTCGCCGACGACGCCGAGCTTTACAACCCTTCGCCTTTTTTTCTCGGCTCCCACGCCATCGTCTCGCAGGGTGCCTACATTTGTGGTGCCACCCACACCTATAACCACCCCGATTTCCCGCTGGTTTCAGCCCCAATGCGCCTCGGTGCCTACTCCTGGGTCTGCGCCCGCGCCATCGTCTCGCCCGGCATTAACCTCGGCACAGGCGCCATCCTCGGCCTGGGCTCCATCGCCACCCGCGACCTGGAACCTTTCGGCGTCTACGCCGGCGTCCCCGCTAAAAAGGTGAAGGAGCGCGACCGCCTCGCCGTCCCGGAGCAGTGGCGCTAGCTGTCCTGCCCGCATCTGTTCGAACCTGCGATGAAGCGGCAGTTCGCCCCACATACGAAAAAGCTCCACGCATCATAAGGGCGACGCGTGGAGCACTCGGAACGGGATTGCAGTAATCTGCTGTCCCGCATTGCAGAAGCTAGTTACCGGACCACTTAAAGGTGACCATGCTGCCGGCCGCCAGTGGATAGTTAAAGTACTTATTATTCCAATTGATGGTAATGGTGCTGCTGTTGGAAGAGTCGTTATAAGCAATCACCGCGATCGTTCCATCCGGATTCTTAAAGCCGACGTCGAGAATGCCCCCGTTCGACTGCGAGTTCGTGTAGATATTGACGGCTCCCGGCACCACGTACTTACCGATGTGACCCATGGCGAAGTACTCGGAGTTATACTGCAGCGCGCCCGTTGAAGTGTTCGCGTTGACCACGCCAAGGCAGCTTTGGCACACGCCCGAATTCAGCGTGGGACCGTTGTTCTGATTCAGGACGAAGTTCCACATGACCACGCCGCGGGCGGTGTTTGTCGGGCCGCCAATAATCAGCTGCTCCGCATCCTGCTGCAGATTCTGAGTGAAGCTCTGCGTGTTAATCCGGGTACACTCGGT
>CAXTYP010000300.1:0-3629 GCA_964248435.1 uncultured Acidobacteriaceae bacterium
TACAACCGGCTAAACAGGCGGGCGGAGGCGATGTTTCGCGAGGGTTTGCTCGAAGAAACGCGCGCGTTGCGGGCAGCGTGGGGAGCCGGCGCGGCCGCGCTCCGTTCGCTAGGATACCGGGAGGCCTGCGCCGTGCTGGACGGGACGCTGACGCTTGAGAACGCGATCGCCGCCGTGCAGCAGGGTCATCGCAACTACAGCAAGCGGCAGGGTACCTGGTTCCGTCGCGAGCCTGGCGTGCACTGGCTTGCCGGCTTTGGCGATGACCCGGAGGTCGTGGCCGCCGCGGGGAACCTTGTAAGCGCGAGCCTGGGAGCCCGGGAGGAAACGGCTCCCAAAGGATCGGCTACTTGACGACCAGGGTGACGGCGAGGTCGTGCTCGATCACCGAGGAGCCCTGGTTGCCGTCCACTGCCACCGTCACGGTGTAGGTCCCGGCAGGCGTGCCGCCGGCGACAGGGGCAGGGTGGTGGATGTAGCCATAGCGCTGCGAACAACCGCTCAGGCTCAGGCCGGCGGCGACCAGCAGGAGGGCAACTCCAAAAATGGAGCTGCCGCTACCGAGTTTGCCTGTTCCCGAAATCCGCCGGCGAAGCCCGATCAACAGCAGGCCGCCGGGCAACAGGATCGCGAACAGCAACCCGGTGTGCGCCGGCTCGATGGCGCTGCTGGCCGTGCCTGAGGGCGCCTGGGTTTGTAGTTCAAGCGTCGAGGCAAAGGTGCCGTTCGCCGCAAGGGTCTGTTGAGTTGGGTTGAAAGCACAGGTGGTGCTGGCAGGGACGCCGGTGCACGAAAACTGGATCGCCCCGGAATAGCCGCCGAGCGACGACACGGTCAGGGCGGTGGTCGCATAACCGCCGGCCGCCGTGGTCACGCTGGTCGGGCTGCCCGTGACGGAAAAGTCCGGCAGCACGCTGCCGGCGTCCGGCGTCGAAAGCGTGGTGGCGACCGAGGCTGAAGAAGAAAACTGGCCGGTCTGGAGGGGCGTGTATGCGGCTGACACAACGCCATTTGGCGGCACGCCGGTCAGCTTCAGGGTAGCCAGACCGTCAACCCCGACCACGGCTGAACCCAGCGACTGGCCCCCGGGCAGCAGGAAGTCTACCGTGCCCTCGCCGGCCGGGTTGCCGGTCACGATTTTAACAGTGGCCGACAGGGTCGCGCCCGTACCGGTCCCGGTCGGCGCAACCGCAAGCGTCGTACGGGTGGGTGTGGCCGGGGTGTCAGAAGCTTGCGCGAACGAGACGGGCAGCAGCAGCATGCAAGCGGCCAGGCGGAATGGGAAGCGCCGGGGCCGGGTCGAAACGGTACATTGTGGGTGGGTCTGCCGCATCATCAGGTATCGGTGTCCTCTTCCCGGCCCGTGATGGCTCGGGAGCTGTCGCAGGGGCGCGACCAATCGTTATTGTAGACGGGAGCATGGGCCGCGGGTTTCGCGCTCCCGGGCTGAAAGACCGCCGGCGAAAAAACCCGATGCTAAACTGAGCCTTCCTTTCCGAAAGGTTTCTGCTTGCCTGTCCCATCCGCGAAATCCGCAACCGTGTCACAAACCTATGCTGCCGCCGGGGTCGATATTGCCGCCGGCGACAGTGCGAAGGAGCGCATCAAGGCCCTGGCGAAAACGACAGCCACGCGGGGCGTGCTGGGCGGGGTCGGCGGGGTTGGAGGGCTGTTTCAGCTGGATCTCAAGCGCTTTCCCGACCCGGTTCTGGTTTCCAGCACCGACGGGGTTGGCACCAAGCTGAAGCTTGCTTTTCAGCTCGGGGTGCACAACACGGTCGGCGCAGACCTGGTGAACCATTGTGTCAACGACATCGCCGTGCAGGGCGCGACTCCCTTGTTTTTCCTCGACTACCTGGCCACGGGACGGCTCGCTCCGGAAGTGATTGAGCAGGTTGTGTCCGGCATCGCCGAGGCCTGCCGCGCCAACGGCTGCGCGCTGATCGGCGGTGAAACCGCGCAGATGCCGGGCTTCTACGCCGATGGCGAGTACGACCTGGCCGGCACGATTGTTGGCGCGGTTTCGCGCGAAAAACTGATCACCGGTGCCGCAATCAAGCCTGGCGACCTGCTGCTGGGCCTGCCTTCAACCGGCCTGCACACCAACGGCTACTCGCTGGCCCGCAAGCTGTTTTTTGAGGTCACGGGCTACGAACCGGGGCAGAAGATCTCGGCGCTCAAAGGCAAGGCCGGTGCCACGCTGATGAGGACGCACCGGTCGTATCTCCAACCCATGCAAGCGCTTGCCAAGGCCGGCGCGGTCGCCGGCATGGCCCATATCACTGGCGGTGGCATCACGGAAAACCTGCCCCGCATCCTGCCCGGTGGCGTCGCGGCCGAGGTCGCTCTCGGCTCATGGCCGGTGCTGCCGGTGTTTACCCACCTGCAACAACTGGGCTCGGTCGCTGAGGACGAGATGTTGCGCACCTTCAACATGGGGATCGGGCTGATCTGCGTGGTCCCGAAGGCAAAGCTGAAACGTGCCGAGACCATCCTCGCGAAACTGGGCGAGCCTTTCTATCGTATCGGGCAGGTGGTTGCCGGGGACGGAATGGTTCATTACCTCCCGGCGGGACAATCATCAATGGGGAGCCCGGCCCGGCACCCGGTCCGGACTTCGGCCCGGCGCCGATGAACGAGCCCACTCTTCACCGGCTCGGCATCCTGCTTTCCGGGCGCGGTTCCAACTTCCTTGCGCTGGCCGAGGCTGTTGCCGACGGTCGCATTCCGCAGGCTGTAATCGCTGTTGTGCTTTCAAACCACGAGGACGCGCCGGGCCTCCTTCATGCCCGTGCTCGCGGCATTCCCGCGGTAGCCGTTCCTTCGGCCGGCCGGCGGCGCCTTGAAGCGGACCGGGAGATGCTGGCACAGCTTGGGGCGCATGGCGTCACCCTGGTCTGCCTAGCCGGCTACATGCGCCTCCTATCGCCGGAGTTTGTGGCCCGCTATCCGGGGGCCATCCTCAACATTCACCCGTCGCTGCTGCCGGCTTTTCCGGGGCTTAACGCCCAGGCGCAGGCCCTGACCTATGGCGTAGCCGTGTCAGGCTGCACCGTGCATTTTGTCGATGAACAACTGGATCACGGGGTGATCGTGGGGCAGCGTCCCGTTCCGGTTCTGCCGGGCGATGACGAGGCGACCCTCTCAGCGCGCATCCTGGCAGAAGAGCACCGGCTGTACCCGGAAGCAGTCAGGATCGTGCTTTCTGGACGATTTCAGGTCGATGGGCGCCGCCTGATACCCATTTCAGAAAATCTTCCATAACCTAAAGCTAGAATCCGCACCCTTCGGGCATCTCAGCGCGTCTGAGCTAGGAAGACGTTTTTTCATCTATACACCCGTAAGGCCGGTTCTGCCCCGAGCTCGGTCGGAGCCAAAGAGGACTGATGTCGCATACGCCTACCACGCCCATGCTTGGAATCCCGAACTCCCCGCGCGTTTCCGCGCCTACACGCCGCGCCCTGGAAAAGCGGCTTACCGCAATTCCCGCGGATTACAAGCCGACCTGCATCACCCCTGAAGCGTTTGCCATTCTGGAGCGCGTCCTTAGCCGCCTTTTCCCCGATGACGAGCACGGTGCCCCCGGCGCCAACGAGCTGTCGCTGGCCGCGCGGCTGGAGCGGCAAAGG
>CAXTYP010000301.1:0-3619 GCA_964248435.1 uncultured Acidobacteriaceae bacterium
GTCCTTTAACCCCTTCCTTTCAACCCCGGACCCTTCGGGTGCGGATCCAGCTTCCCGGGGGCATTCCCTGCCAAAAACGTTTTTTGGGCGGGCCGCCCCCTTTTTCCCTTCCCCGGGTTTTTTGGGCCAAACCCGCCCCCCCTCCAAAGCCGGTCCCCCCCAGGCCGCCCGCCGGTGCCAAACCGGGACAGCCGCCACCGCCGGCCCACCCGCTGACCCCCGCGCAGGCGCGCGAAATCATGCAGCTGACCGGCACCGACCAGATCAAAAACAAGCTGATCGAGAACGTGATGCAGTACACCCAGCATGCTTTCCCGCCGTATGTACCCAGTGACGTGCGCGAGGACGTGCACAGCAGCCTTGAAAAGATGGACATCGAGACGCCCACCGTCGCGATCTACCAAAGGTATCTTTCGGCCGAGGACGCCGAAAAAACCATCGAGTTCTACAAGACACCGGCCGGCAAGGACCTTGTACTGGTTACGCCGCTGCTCATGGGCGAGATTCAGCAATCGGCCCTGAAGCAGGGGCAGCAAACCTTTCAGGCCGTGATGGAACGGCATAAAACGGAAATCGAGGCCGCGCAAAAGACCTACGATCAGCAACATCCGGCCACCGCGCCGCCGACGCTGGGTCCGCCTGCCGGCCCGAGCACCCCTGGCAAGAGCACCTCGCCTGCCGCGCCCAGCAAAAAGCAGTAAAGCCCGGTGCGGGCCGGCGGCTTTAAGTCCCGGCCCGCACCTGCGAAGGAAGAACAACCATGGCCTCTGCCCCGAAGCGGCCGCTGGTGCTGGCCATCCTGGATGGATGGGGGATCCGTGCGGCGCAAGACAATAACGCCGTCGCCCTGGCCCGTAAACCCACCTATGACCAGCTGCTGCGTGAGTTTCCCCACACTCTGCTGCGTGCCTCGGAACATTACGTCGGTCTGCCCGATGGGCAGATGGGCAATAGCGAGGTCGGCCATCTAAATATCGGAGCGGGTCGCGTCGTCGGCATGGACATTACGCGTATCGACGCATTGGTAGCAGCCGGCAAGCTGGGCGAGCAACCCGCGATTGCGGCTGCTTTCGCGCACGCCCGGGATCACGGCACCGCGCTGCACCTGCTGGGTCTTGTCTCCGACGGTGGCGTACACGCGCATCAGGAGCACCTGTATGCCTTGCTGCGCGCCGCAAAGGCCGAAGGGTTGGAGCGGGTCTTTGTCCATGCGTTTCTGGATGGTCGCGATACCCTGCCGACCTCCGGGGCCGGATACCTGGAGCAACTGCTGGCGCGTATGAGCGAGTACGGCGTAGGCAAGCTGGCCACGGTCAGCGGGCGCTACTACGCCATGGACCGGGACATGCGCTGGGAGCGTGAGAGAAAGGCGACGGACGCGATGGTCGCGAGCGTGGCCGAGGGCGGCGCGTACACGGATGCAGTGGCCCGCGTGCGCGAGTGCTACGGCAACGGCATTACGGACGAGTTCATCGTGCCATTCGTGGTGCTGAACGAAAGCGGCGCACCAACTGCGTCCATTCGCGACGGCGACAGCTGCATCCTGTTCAATTACCGCGCCGACCGGGTGCGGCAGACAACGCGCATCCTGGCGCGCAACAGCGGCCTGACCGTGGATGACGGACGCGAGCTGCCGCAGATTGCGGAGCAGGACGTGGCGATTCCGCGCTCGACGCTGCCGAAGGATCTTTTTTTCGTCACCATGACGCAGTATGACAAGCAGTTCGCTACACCGCGGGTGCTGGAGCCGCAATCGATGGATCACCTGCTGGCGAACATGCTCGCGGGGGCGAACCTGCGCAACCTGCGCATCGCCGAAACGGAAAAATATGCGCACGTGACTTATTTCTTCAACGGCGGCATTGAAAAGGCGTTTCCCGGTGAGGACCGCGTGCTGGTGCCCTCGCAAAAGGTGGCTACTTACGACCTCGCACCGGAGATGAGCGCAGCGGGCGTGGCCGACGCCGTGATCAAGGCGGTCGAAGATACGGCTTTTGACCTGGTGGTCGTCAACTTCGCCAATGCCGACATGGTCGCGCACTCCGGCCAGCTCGCGCCGACGATCCGAAGCGTGGAAGCGGTCGACACCGCGCTGGGCCGGGTGTATGCGAGCCTGCGGCAGCGCGGCGGGCGCCTGCTGATAACCGCCGACCACGGCAACGCCGAGCAGATGGTCGACCCGGGCTCCGGCGGGCCGCATACTTCGCATACGACCAATCCGGTGCCGTTCGTGCTCGTCGGTGAGGACGCGAACCGCTACAGCTTGCGTGAAGGCGGCTCGCTGCGCGATCTGTCCCCGACGATCCTGGCGCTGCTGGGGCTCCAAAAGCCAAGGGAGATGACCGGCGAGGATTTGCGGGTGCCGCTCAGCACCGCTCAGCCATCGCAGGCCTGACACGCACAACTGGCCGGTCTTAAAAAGGGTCATCCCCGAGCTGCTTCTGCTTGTGCGGGTACCAGGTGAGCTCACCCCACATCCCAAGGTCGCGACGGCGGCCCGGGAGGTAGATCGGCGCTTTCCAGCGTTCAAACTGACCGGCCAGGTGCACCTCCAACTCGGGAACGAGACGCTTCACGATGTCCAGTTTGTATTCGTCCTGGGTGGTGCCGCCGGCGGAGAAGCTTGTGGAATTGGGATCGGCAGGGACCGTGCCGGGGATGAAGTTCTTATCCGCCTTCACCCCTCGGAATGAGAACTCCACCTGCTCCTGCGGCGTCAAGTGGTAAGTGAGCCAGGCCTGGGCACCCTTGTCGTCCCTTCCGATCGGGTCGGTGTACAAAAAGCCCTTGTTGGTCGTGCCTTGTTGCTGCACGGCCTCATAAAAGTAGAACTGTCCTGGACCGGACACAGGATTTCCATGGCAACGGCTGGTGACGCAGTCGGTGGAAGCGGCTTCCAGGCGCAGATCCAGCGCAGGAATCCCGGGAAAATGTGACAGGTAGATGCCGGGATGGACAGCGGCGCGGCGTGGGGCAGAGATTGGATTGACATCATCGTGAGCAAAGGAGTCCGTATAAAGGGTGACCCAGTCGCGCAACAAGGGCAGCCGGTAGGTGAAGTCAAAGGCACTGAAGCGCGCGCCCGGGTCGAACTTCGAAAACTTGATGGAGTCAGTGGTGCCATTGGTGTCCACAAACGACCGTAAAAAGGTGTGCAGATTGACAGGTTCGTGCCCTTTGCCGCCCCAGATTACGGTCCGTTCGAAACCCATCTCCAGGTTCTTGGTCGGGTGAATGCTGATCTTTTCAGCGTGCACCCAGGGATGGTTCGGCTGCGTGTGGCCGCCAAGCGTGCCCACAAAGAAATCATAGCGTATGGGCCCGGTCAAGCGCCGCAGCAGCGGAACGTAGAACGGTTCGACGCGGTCGATCTGGAAGCTGTAGATGTTGTCGGCATTGGTGCTCCAGGCCATGGCTCCGCCCTTGGCCGGTCCCAGCCAGTGGTCGGATTTGCCGATCGACAACTCGTGCTTCCACAGGTGGTAGGAAAGGTTGGCCTCGATCACTCGCAGATGGAATACGGAGGAAATAGGTCCGACTGGGTCCGTCGCCTGGTGGATGGCCGGGTTGTAGGTGATGCCGTCGACCACGTGCGACAGGTACTCGCCGAGCGCAAGTG
>CAXTYP010000302.1:0-3607 GCA_964248435.1 uncultured Acidobacteriaceae bacterium
TGGATGGAGCGGAACAGCCGGTACAGCGGGATCAGCAGCGCCTGCGGCGGCAGGGGCTTGGCGACCGAGGCGCGGCGCAACAGCTGCAGCCTATCGCCGGCCGGCAGCAGAAACAAGTGCTCCGTTTTGCGGCCGGGCGTCAGGTGTAAAAAAATCTCGTCGCGCAGGATTGCGGTCGCCACCGCCGGGGCTTTGTCCTTGTCCAATGCCCCGAACTTGTCGAACTCCGCCTGGTCGATCACGGCGTGCTCTTCCAGCCAGCCTTCCTTGCCGTCCGGCGTGCGCACCTTGTAGAAACGCCGGTTGTGCTCCAGCACCAGCAGCTTTTCGCCATTGTGGATATCGGCCACATGGTTCGACACCGCCGCCAGCCGGTCGCGCAGGTAGGTCCCGCGTGAGGTCACATACACGTACTCGTCGCTGTGACCGGGGTGAAAGCCATGGAGGTGCCCACAGCCGGGCAGCAATGTAAGAAAGAGCAGGGCGAGCGCGGGGCGGGGGCGAAAGGTAAGCACGGCGAGCCCAAGCATAGCATTGGCTCGCCCGCGTGCCGAGATGACGAACGGGCCAGCCCGCTTGCGTTAGCTGGCCGGCGGCGTTGCAACCACGGCAACGGCTCCTGTCGCGGTGCCGCTGCCGCTCGTCACCACCTGCACCGAGCTGAGCGAGCCGTCCGTCCCGATCGAGAACATCTGCAGGTCAGGACTGCCGCCGCTGCAAGCCGCCAGGACAAACGTACTCGAGCTGTCCTCAGCCAGCGCATAAGGGCTGGTGCCGGTCGGAACCGTCGGGGCGGCCAGCGGCGTCAGGGTGCCCGTCGAGGAAAGCGCGAACTGGCTGATCGTCCCCTTGGTCGAGTTCGTCACGTAAACGTAAGCCCCTGTGTGATCGACCAGCACTCCGCGGGCACCCAGGTCCGATGCATAGGCCCCAAGCGCGTTGAGGTTGTTGGCGATATCGAGAACGCGCACCCCGTTCAGTCCAGTTTCTGTCACCAGGAGGTATTTGCCTCCCGGGTCGACCGCCAGTCCCTGGTCGGCCGAACTGTTGGTGAGCGGTATTTGACGCAGCGACAGCTTGGTCAAAGCGCCATTGCCGGTGTTGAAGGTCAGTGCGTCTACCCCTCCCGTGCCCAGCGCGACATACACCCGGGTACCATCGGGGGTAAATGCGATTTGAAAGGCCGTACCCGCGTCCAGACCCTGCGTGGAGAGTTGCGTCAATGCGCCGTTGGCACCGATCGCAAGCACGTACACGATGGGTGCCGTGGCAGTACCGGTGTTGCACAGCGCCAGCAGATATTTACCCGTAGGATCGACCGCAATGGAACTGATCGGAATGTCCGGTACATTGAACACGTACGACGCCGTGCCGACTTTGGACAAGGTCAGCGAGCCATTACTCCCGATCGTGTACGCAAAGAGGTAACCCAGGCTCGTGCCGACCCAAAGCAGCGAGTGAGCCGGGTTCATGGCGAGCGAGAGCGGCGAGTCACCCAGGGTGCCGCTCACGTTCAGGTTGGCGAGCTTGCCGCTTGCGACCGAAAACGCGGACACAGTCTGCGCACCGTAGTTGGCCAGGTACACGGCACCCGACCCGCCGGTGCCGTTTCCCGTGCTGGAACCCGTTCCGGTGCTGGTGGTAGAAGGGTTAAAAAAGCTGCCGCAGCCGGTAAGCAGCAGCAGTACCGGACCCACCAGAACCGCGCTTGACCGGCTCACACCCATACGCTGCCCATACCCCTGCCCAGTGGACGGCTGGAAGGCCGAAACGTGAGTTTCCCGCTCAGCCCTGCTCTCCCAGTGAGACCGGGTGGATCGCATTCTCGTACAACGAATGGTCGCGCGCCACCACCGTCAAGCCCGACTCGGTGACGAAGTAATTCTTGCGGTCCGCTTCCGTGTCGTAGCCGATCACCGTGCCTTCGGGCAAGGTTACATCGCGGTCGATAATCGCCCGGCGGATGCGGCAGTGCCGGCCGATATTGACGTGCGAAAACACAATGCTTTCGTCGATCTGCGAGTAGGAGTTGACCCGCACGTCCTGCGAAAACAAGGAGTTGGAAACGCAGGCACCGGACACAATGCACCCGGCCGAGATAACGGAATTCACCGCCGACCCGTCGTGCCCGGCCGAGCCGTACACAAACTTCGCCGGCGCATACTGCCGCACCCGCGTCCGCATCGGCCACTGGTCGTCGTACAAGTTGAAAACCGGGTTGACGGACGCGACGTCCATGTTGGCTTCGTAGTAGGCGTCAAGCGTGCCCACATCGCGCCAGTACAGCTCCTTGCGATTTTCGTCCACAAAGTTGTACGCCGACATTTTGTACTTGCCCAGCAGGTCCGGCAGGATGTTGTGGCCAAAGTCGTGCTTGGAGTCTTCCACCTCGGCGTCGCGCATCAACGCGGGCAGCAGCACGTCCGTGTTGAAGATGTAAATGCCCATTGAAGCATCCACCATCTCGGGGTTCCACGGCGAGCGCAGCTTGGTGGTTTTCGGCTTTTCCAGAAAACCCGTGACCTGGCCCTGACGGTCCACTTCCACCACGCCAAACCGCGACACTTCTTCCGGCAGGATCGGCAGCGTCGCAAGCGTCACGTCCGCGCCGGAGTCCCGGTGCTGCTGCAGCATCTTGCCGTAGTCCATCTTGTAAATGTGGTCGCCCGACAGGATGATGATGTGCTTCGGCTTTTCGGCGCCAATCGAGTAAATGTTCTGGTACACCGCGTCGGCCGTGCCCTGGTACCACTTCGGCCCCACGCGCTGCATGGGCGGCAGGATCTCGATAAACTCGCCCAATTCCTGCGCCACCGCGCCCGACCAGCCTTCGCGGATGTGCCGGTTCAGCGACAAGGCCTTGTACTGGGTCAGGATATAAACCCGGCGCAGGTCAGAGTTGATGCAGTTGGATAGGGTGATGTCGATGATGCGGTAGTGGCCGCCGAACGGCACGGCAGGCTTGGCGCGATCGCGAGTCAGGGGAAACAGCCGCTCGCCGGCACCGCCCGCCAGCAGTACACCCAGTGTGTCTCTCATGCGTTGTTTTTTCCTCCACGCTGGTTTTGCATCAGGCTGTCGAGCAATTTCGGCCCGTCCCTTGTGTATCCTAAGCCCGCCTTCGATGGCAAAGGGAAATGCTTAAGCGCCCGGCTCACCGGCCCGGTCCGAATCCTCGGATTCGCCTTCGTCGCCTTCGATCGCAATGCGGAGAGAACGCAGAAAATTCACGTCCTGCGCGGTAAAGGCGGCCCCATCCCCTCCATCCTCCCCCACACTCGTCGTGGGCTGCTCCACGACCTCGTTCAGGCCGATCGTGGCTTCCAGCATCAGCAGGACGTCAAAGCCCTGCCGCCGGATATCCTGCACCACGCCGGCTATCTGCTCGGACTCCGACACACTTTCGTGGATGGCTTCGCCGAGTTGCTGCACCAGTTTGCGCAGATTCTGATTCAATCGCCTCACCTCATGGTTTCCGGCAGCGCAGCCCCCGGAGGTGACCCCGCCGCCGAACGCATCCGTTGCTTACCTTACCCTAGGATGTTCGGCAAAGGGAGACGGTCCCTCCTCCGGGCGCAACTAGTTTATGCGGCTCCATTCACAAGCC
>CAXTYP010000303.1:0-3592 GCA_964248435.1 uncultured Acidobacteriaceae bacterium
CGATGCCGTTTACGTTCACCTGATATGTTCCTGTGACCGATTCGCCGACGACGATACCCGCGGGCGAATTGATGTCAATCACACCTGAGGTGATATTGCCCTGGCCATCGGCGGCAAAGCTGCCGGCAGCCGCAACAAGGCGCGGCCCAGATTGCCCGCCCGCGGTCTTGCCTGAGAGCTGAAAGGCATACTGGCCGAGCAGCGATCGCGGAGATATCCCGTTTGCCGGAACACAGGGAATGCCGTGACAGAAGTGCGATCCCCGCTATGGCCTGTGATCGTTTGGAAGGAGTAGTAACACTCTCCAGCTGCCAGCGGTCCAACGACGTAGGATGTGCCGGATGTGCCGGAACTTGAAGTACTCGACGCCCCTGTTGTGCACTCGCCACTCAAAGAGCCGGAGTAACTGGGGGGTTTGGGGAAACAGGAACGGTGAAAGTGTAGCTTTGACCTGCAAGGCAGGGTGAGGTCCCGTCGCAGGAGGCCTGTGCCTGTGCCTGTGCCTGGGCCCCGGCTGCGCTGACAAGCAGGGGGCTGATCACTGAAAGTTTTAAAAGTGTTGAGAGACCGGGACGGATTCTAGGGAATCGCGACAGCGTTGCCATGGAAGTGTTTCCTTTCATAATCCAGGTGAGTCGGAGGTCGCCCCGGGCCCGCTCTCGCCTGACATGGCGGTCAAGAGCGCAGCACATACCCGGCTATGCCGTTTATGGACTGCAAACACCACAGTGAGGTGCTTGATTGACGCGAATGTACACCCCTTCCACTGCTTCTGTGTAAAAAAATGCATATAGACTCCACGCAGAAATGCCCGGCATCCTGCAAGCAGGCGCCGGGCATTTGCCGGGTGGGGGCGGGAGCTAAAGGTTCTTGAAGAAGTTGAAATCCGTGCCCGGCGTAAACGAAACGCCACGCAGCACTTCGCCAAACCCTGCATCCTTGACTTCAAAAAAGGGCAGCGAGGCACCAAGTGTCGCGTCGGTGTTGCCGATCAGGTCGACGGTGACGAACAGCCTGTTCGGGTCCGCGCCGATATCGCCGTTGCCGCTCACCGTGGACGTCACGCCCCAGATAGCGACCAGGCCATCCGGACCGACCAGCCCGGTGATGTTTCTCAGGCCATCGGTGGCCGGCGCCCACGGTAGTTTGGTGGCGGCGTTGCTGCCCGTCGGGTAGCCCGCGACCGAATAAGGGGTGCCGATCCCGAGCCCGCTTTTCATCACGTAGGCCAGGTTCCAGGTCTTGGTTTGGGTGTTGAGTACCCACTTTTGAAGCCCGGCGGCCGTTTGCGCGGCGGCGTGGCTGTACAGATCAGCACCGCCGGTGTACTGGTCGCCCTCGTCGGCGACATAAAGTGTGTTCGCATCGGCGAACCACAAGCCGAATGGTGCGGCAAGCGGTTGAGCCGATTTGGCAAGTGCCGTGGGGAAACCGGACAGGATGCACATGTTACTCGGCAGTCCACTGGCCGCGAGCTTGGCGGGGTCATAGGCCAGGGGCTCGGTGGGCAGCGTCGCGCCGAGCGCGGGAAGACCCGTGCCGGCAGGGCAGGCCTTGCCTGTTGTATCGACAAAGTAGACCGTGTTGACGCCGTTGCCGCCGCTTCCCTTGGTGTAATACAGCACGTTGTTAAAGACCGTCATGCCGCGGAAGTTATCGTCCTTGCCGACCTTGTCGGCCTTTTGTCCAAGCTGGGCGATAGAAAAGCTGGCCACGGGTGTTGGCGGGCCGGGGTTTTGAGCGGCTTCGCTTTGCGGCGTCGGAAACACGATCTGGGCGCCGGCGCCCAGCACAACGGCCCCGGGCTGAGGATTTGCGCCATTGCCGGCATTCCCGGCGGTGTAGAAAACAGGGTTGCCGGTGGTGTTATTCAGAATTGCGGCGCGGCCGTTGTTGCCACTGTAAGCATTGGTCTCGGTGAAGGTGAAACCGCCGTTCCTGCCGATCCGTGCAATGGCGCGGTAATAAGGCGTTTGCCCGTCCGGGTTGGTCGGGTCAATCGCGAGTGGCGTGTTGGAGTTGGACACGTCGAGAATGTTGGTCGGTGCGACATAGCCCATAAATGTAAGAAATTGACCGTCGGTCGAAAGATGAAGAGCCAACTCGGACTTGGAGCTGAAGCTGGTCACCAGGTGCTTGGTGCTGGCGGGCTCGTCGCTGTTCGGCACTTCGATCGAGTTGACAGGGACGCCAGTTATGGAGATCTGGTCGAGATAGATACGCGCTGTAATGCCGAAATTTGAGTCGTATAGATCGTTGTTGAAGACTTGTGGATAGGTACCGTTGTAGGGCGCGCCAGTCGGGGCCGAGCAGGTGCCGAGAGTGAAGGCACAGTTCGGCGGCAGGATGGTGCCCACCTTTACATTGCCGGCCTTGTTATCATACACGCTGCGGCTTACCACCAGGTTGTTCGGCAACAGCTTCGGCGCCGCCGAAGCCGCGGTTTGCGCCAGGACGGGAAGGCTGCTCGCAGCCGTGCCGAGAAGGGCCAGGCCCAGGTGAAGCGAAAGATTGGTTTTCATAGGTGAAATCTCCGTTATGCGTGGGTCGAGCGAGAAGGCTGCTCCGCGGCACACGGGTGACACTAACAACCCCTTGTGAGAGGCAGGTTACAGCTTTTGCCGCACAAGCTACTGCCCTGGTTGGCAGGGCAGGCTTGCTCGTCCGGGTAGACCAGGCCGGCATACCCCGTTCGGCGCAATCCACAAGTGCGAGGGCGCGGCGCCCAACTTTGCCGGTGCTGCACTTTGCCTTCAGAGCATTTCCGGGGCGTCGCCGGGGCTGCGCCCGGCGTTTGGGCGGACGGCTCAAAGCATGGCTAAGAAAGCTCCACGAACCTCTGCAGAAACAAAGGATCGATCGCCGAAGTGAAGAGTAGGATGAGCGCATGAACGCGGAGGCACTTCAACCAGAAACTGCGAACCAGTCCTTGCCTGGTACGGTTCCCGCACAGCCCAGCACGCGAGACGCCATCCTCGCGGACCTCGGCAGAATCAGCGCGCTCCAAGGGCTATCGCAGGAAGAATACGAATGGCTGGCCGACCACGGGGTCGAGCGCGTGGCGGCTTCGGGCGACCTCCTATTTCGCGAAGGGCAGCCCGCGACTTCCATGACGATCCTGTTGCGGGGCGAGGTCCACGTCAAGCGAGAGTACGGCGGGTCGCTGCCCCTGTTTATCGGTCGCTCCGGGCAGATCACGGGATTGATGCCTTTTTCGCGCATGAAAACCTATGGCGGCATGGGTTTCGCGGTGGGCGACGTGGCGGCGCTGGTGATCGATCGTTCCTTGTTCGACGAAATGCTGCGGGCGATTCCATCCATGGCGCAGCGCTCGGTCAGCACGCTGCTGGACCGTGTGCGCGAAATGACGCGGATTGAGCAGCAAACCGAAAAGCTGAACGCGCTGGGCAAGCTGGCCGCGAACCTGGCACACGAGCTGAACAACCCTGCATCGGCAGCGCAGCGGGCGGCCTCAGGCCTCCTGTCAGAGCTGCGGGTGTATGGGCAGCAGAAATACGAACTTGGGTCGATCTGCCTCCAGCCAGAGACGCTCGAGGCCGTGCGCAGCTGGGGGGAGAAGATTCGGGCTCGC
>CAXTYP010000304.1:0-3582 GCA_964248435.1 uncultured Acidobacteriaceae bacterium
TTCCTTCGGCAACCGCTGCTCTCGCTTTCACGCGCCGGCGGGCAGCCTCCGGCTCCACAACACGACGGAGCTGATTGCGGTGGACTTTGAGGACGAAGCGGGGGTGGACGCGCCGGAAATCCCGGTCGAGAACCTGCCGGATGAAGTGCTGCAGTTCCTGCTGAACAGCCGTTACTGCGAGGTGGACCGCATGGGTGCGATCGCCCTGGAGCTGTTTGGCGGCCTGCTGCCGGGCTGGAGCCGGGTGCAGGCGGTGATCGCCTACGTACACCGCAGTGTGCAGTTCGGCTACGGCTTTGCGCGTTCGACCAAGACGGCGCTTGATGTTTATACAGAACGCACGGGTGTGTGCCGCGACTTTCAGCACCTGGCGATCACGCTTTGCCGGGCTCTCAATATCCCGGCGCGCTATGCAACCGGCTACCTGGGTGATTTCGGCGTGACCGCCAGCGCGTCGCCGATGGACTTCAGCGCGTGGTTCGAGGTGTACCTGGGCGGCCGGTGGTGGACCTGCGACGCGCGGCACAACCGCCCGCGCCTGGGCCGCGTGCTGATGGCGACCGGGCGCGACGCATCCGACGTGGCGCTGACGACCTCGTTCGGCATCGCAAACCTCCGGCAATTCACAGTGATCTCCGAGTGGATTGACGACCCCGGCAGGGCGTCGGCTGCCACACCTGCATCAGGGGCGGCATGAGTACTCCCGCACATACGGCTCCCTCGGCAAGCACCCAGCGTTTTGCGGACCCGTTTCTGCGCGAGTACTTTCTGGACGGCGCGTACGACGAGATGTTTACGCCGGGGGGCGAAGTGCGGCCGCAGTACCGCCTGCTGCTGGACACGTACCGCTCGCTGCCGAATGAAGAAATCCTGCGAAGGAAGCACTCGGCAGACATGAGCTTTCTGACCCAGGGCGTGACGTTTACGGTCTACGGCAAGCAGGAAGGCACGGAGCGGATTTTTCCATACGACCTGTTGCCACGCGTCATCACGGGGGCGGAGTGGCGCACGATCGAGCGCGGGCTGGTGCAGCGCATTACGGCGTTGAACCACTTCCTCCACGACGTTTACAACGAAGGCAAAATCCTGCAATCGGGGGAGGTGCCGCGCGAGATCGTCTACTCCTGCCCGCATTTCCGCAGGGAGATGCGGGGGTTACAAGTTCCGCGCAATGTGTACATCGCTGTGACCGGGACCGACCTGCTGCGCTTGAACGATGGCTCGTTCGCGGTGCTTGAAGACAACCTGCGCGTGCCGAGCGGCGTGAGCTACATGTTGTCGAGCCGCCGCGTGATGAAGCGTACCTTTCCGGTGATCTTTCGCGAGTACGGCGTCCGGCCGATCGAGCATTACCCCCAGGTGTTGCTGCAGTCGCTGCGATCGCTCGCGCCCGAAGGCCGGCCCGAACCGACGATCGTGCTGCTGACGCCGGGCGTGTACAACTCGGCTTATTTCGAGCACACCTACCTGGCTCGGCAGATGGGGATTGAGCTGGTAGAAGGGCGCGACTTGATTACACACAACAACGTTGTGTACATGCGGACGACCGCGGGATTGAAGCGTGTGGACGTGATCTACCGGCGGGTGGACGACGACTTTATCGACCCGCTGGCATTTCGCGGCGACTCCATCCTGGGCGTCGCGGGTTTGTTCAATGCGTACCGCGCAGGCAATGTGACGCTGGCGAATGCGTTCGGGACGGGGCTGGCCGACGACAAGGCCCTGTATGCGTACGTCCCGGCGATTATCCGCTACTACACCGGCGAAGAGCCGATCCTGTGCAATGTGGAAACGTTTTTGATGACGGACGCGAAACAGCGCGGCTACGCGCTCGCGAACCTCGACAAGCTGGTGGTGAAAGCAGTGGGCGAGTCGGGCGGCTACGGGATGCTAATCGGGCCGCACTCGACGAAAGAGCAACGGGAAGAGTTCGCGCGGAGGATCGAGGCGAACCCGCGGAACTATATCGCGCAGCCGACGCTGGAGTTTTCGCGCGCCCCGTGCCTGATGCGCGCGGATGCGGATGGAACGAGTGTGGAGCCACGGCACGTCGATCTGCGGCCTTACATCCTGTATGGCGACAAGGTTTCGGTGGTGCCGGGCGGCCTGACGCGCGTG
Source organism: uncultured Acidobacteriaceae bacterium (assembly GCA_964248435.1). Taxonomy (GTDB): domain Bacteria; phylum Acidobacteriota; class Terriglobia; order Terriglobales; family Acidobacteriaceae; genus EB88. The sequence goes on from CAXTYP010000304.1 coordinate 2,119, forward strand.
GCATTGCCCAAGGGTTCGCTGGTGGTGAATTCATCGCAGGGCGGCGGCAGCAAGGATACCTGGGTGCTGGATGAGTAGGGTGCGAGGGGGTGGCCGATGCTGTCACGCGTAGCCGACAGCCTGTACTGGATGAGCCGCTACCTGGAGCGGGCCGAGCACACGGTGCGCATGCTGGACGTGCATTTTTCGATGACGCTGGAGCGCTCGGGCACGAGCGAGGATGCACGCTGGCGGCGTTTGCTGCTGGCGCTCGGCGGCACAAGCGGCGGCCTCGCCATCGATCCAGCGGCGGGCAGTTCGCGCGACCTGCTGGCGGGGCTGGCACATGATGGAAGCAATGGGGCTTCGGTGCGGAGTTGCATCGCGACCGCGCGCGAAAATGCGCGGCAGGTGCGCGAGGAGATTTCATCCGAACAGTGGTTGCAGCTGAACCGCCTGTACCACCTGGTGACGCGTGACGCCGTTCCCGACGCGCCGCCCGAAGAGTTTCTTTCAGATGTGCTGGACGGGCTGCACCTGTTTCAAGGGGTGACCGATACGACCATGAGCCATGGCGAGGGATGGCAATTTATCCAGATCGGCCGCTCGATCGAGCGGGCTTCGTCGATCGCGGCGCTGTTGTCGGTGTATGAGGTGGGCGTGACAACAAGCCCGGGGGAGCGGCCCGCGGGCAGCCATGAGTTCCTGGAGTGGGTGGGGCTGCTGCGTTGCTGCACGGCGTTTGAAGCGTACTGCAACGTGTACACGGCGGACCTGACGGAGTCGCAGATTCTTGAATTCCTGCTGCTGAACAAGGACTTTCCACACGCGGTGCGCTACTCGGTGGACCGCCTGCGGGAAGCCCTGCTGGCACTGGAACAGGAAAGCGGCCGGCTGGCGCCGCAGGAGTTGGTGCGCGTGGCCGGGCGGCTGCAGGCCGCGCTGCGCTTTGTTGAGATCGCCGACGTGTTGCAGGGCGGCGTGGGCGACTACCTCCAGATGGTGATGCGCGAGTGCAGAACCGTTCACACCTTGCTGTATCGCGACTATATCCACTACTCCGTGCAGACGGCGCTGGCAATGTAGGCACAAAGGGAGCATGGCGAGCATGAAGTTCTTTTCGGTGCGGCACCTGACGAAGTTTGTGTACAGCAAGCCGGTAAGTGAAAGCGTGATGGAGACGCGCATGCACCCGCGCTCGGACTCGAACCAGCGCTGCTTGCAGTTTTCCCTGTCTGTCAGCCCGCGCTGCCGCGTGTTTTCGTACCGCGACCACCTGGGCAACCAGGTGCAGCACTTCAACATTCCCGGCGAGCACACGCAGCTCGTGGTGGTGGCGGAGTCGCTGGTGGAGCAGCAGCCACTTGCCTTTGTGCCGCATTTTCTTGCGACCTCGGCGTGGGGCGAACTGGATGCGCTGGTGAGCGAGGGCGACTACTGGGAGATGTTGCTGCCGAGCGAGTTCGCGGTGCCGAGCGATGCGCT
>CAXTYP010000305.1:0-3572 GCA_964248435.1 uncultured Acidobacteriaceae bacterium
GGCCGGGCGCGATCTCGCGGTAGTCGGCCTGGGCGAGCTGTTGTGGGACGAACTGCCGGCGGGAACGCGGCTGGGCGGCGCGCCGGCCAACTTTGCCGTCATGGCCGCGCGGCTGGGGGTCCACGGTATCCTGGCGAGCCGACTGGGGCAGGACGCGCGCGGCGAAGAGGCGAGGAGCACGCTGGCGGCCATGCCGGTCGATACACGCTTTTTGCAGAGCGACCCCGAGCGGCCGACCGGACGTGTCTCGGTGCAGCTCCAGCATGGGCAGCCGGAGTACACGATTCACGCGCCGGTGGCCTGGGACGCGCTGGAGCTGACCCCGGCGTGGCGGCAACTGGCCGCGCGCGCCGATGCGGTGTGCTGGGGGACGCTGGCGCAACGCGACGCCGTGTCGGAAGAGACGATCCAGGGTTTTGTCGCGGCGACCCGCGGCGAGTGCCTGCGCGTCTTCGATGTGAACTTGCGGGCGCCGTTTTTCACAGCAGAGGCGGTGCAACGCTCGCTCGGCAAGGCCACGCTGCTGAAGCTGAACGACGGGGAGATGCCGCACCTGCTTTCGCTTGCAGGGCTGCCGGCTGCGACCGCCTACATGGAAGAGAATGACGCGGAGCGCGCGGCGGCCTTGACGACGGACGCGCGGGGGTTGCTCGCGCAATACGACACGATCGATTTAGTCGCGATCACGCTCGGGGCGCACGGCAGCCTGTTGGTGACGCCCGACGAAACCGTCCGGCACCCCGGCGTGCCCTGCGAGGTCGTGGACACGGTCGGTGCCGGTGACGCGTTTACGGCGACGCTGGTCGTGCATCGTCTGCGGGGCGAGCCGCTCGCCGTGCAAAGCGAGGCCGCCAACTACTGGGGTGCCTGGGTGGCCAGCCGGAGCGGCGCAATGCCCGACCTGCCCGACGACACGCTCCGGGCCATGGAGCGGCTCATTCGCTCCCGGTCCCAGGCATGATCCGGCACCGGTAAAATGGATCCATGTTGCAACTGGCGGATGCCGGCAAACGCTTCGGCCATAAATTGCTTTTCGAACACGCTAATTGGCTGATCACCGGTACGGAGCGCACCGCGCTGGTCGGCGCCAACGGCACCGGCAAGTCCACGCTGATGAAGATACTGGCCGGGCTCGACACGCTGGACGACGGCACGATGCAGCGTGTGCGCGGCAGCAGCATCGGCTACCTGCCGCAGGACGGCCTGACGCTGTCCGGGCGCACGGTCTTTGAGGAGTGCCTAAGCGTTTTCGACGAGCTGCGCGGCATGGAAGAAGAGTTGCAAACGCTTTCGACGCGGCTTTCGCAACTCGACCCGGACAGCCCCGAGTACGCGGCAACGGCCGAGCGTTTGTCGTCGATCAGCGGGCGGCTGGAGGCGGCGGACGGCTATGCGCTGGACGCGCAGGTAGGCGCGGTGCTGGGCGGGCTCGGCTTTTCGAAAGACGACTGGACCCGCCGCACGGAGGAGTTTTCAGGCGGCTGGCAGATGCGCATTGCGCTCGCGAAACTGCTGCTCGCCAAGCCCAGCCTGTTGCTGCTCGATGAGCCCACGAACCACCTCGACCTGGAAACCCGCACCTGGCTCGAGGGCTACCTACGCAACTACCCCAACGGTTTTATCCTGATCTCGCATGATCGCTACTTTATCGATTCGACCGTGACCAAGATCGTGGAAGTGTGGAATAAGCGGCTGCATTTCTACACCGGCAACTACGCCAAGTATGAGCAGCAGCGCACGGACCGGCGCGTCCAGCTGGAGGCTGCCTACAAAAACCAGCGCGACCGCATTGAAGACCTGGAAGCGTTTATCAACCGTTTCCGCTACCAGGCGACCAAGGCCAAGCAGGTGCAGAGCCGCATCAAGGAGCTCGACAAGATCGAGCGCATCGTGCTGCCGGAGGAAGAATCGGCGATTCACTTTTCATTTCCGCAGCCGCAGGCCTCGGGTCGCACCGTGGTGGAGGTGCAATCACTGCACAAGGACTACGGGCCCAAGCAGGTGCTGCGCGGGGTCGGCTTCACCATCGAGCGCGGCGACCGCATCGCGCTGGTCGGGGCGAACGGCGCGGGCAAATCGACGCTGGTGCGCCTGCTGAGCGGGCAGGAGGCGCCGACCGACGGCGCTCTGAAGCTGGGCCACAACGTGCTACCGGAGTTTTTCGCGCAGGACCAGTACAAGGTGCTGGACCCGGCCGCGCGCATGCTCGACGACATGAGCGCGATTGCCTCGAGGGTGCCGGACGCGGAACTGCGCGGGCTGCTGGGCTGTTTCTTGTTCACAGGGGATGACGTGTACAAGCCGCTGGGCGTGCTTTCGGGCGGCGAGCGCAACCGCTATGCGCTGGCGAAGATCCTGGTCAGCCCGGCCAACTTTCTGCTGCTGGACGAGCCGACCAACCACCTGGACATGCGCGCCAAGGACGTGCTGCTGGACGCGGTCAGGCACTTCCAGGGAACCGTGGTCTTTGTGTCGCACGACCGCTACTTTATCGACGGGGCGGCGACGCGCGTGTTCGAGGTCGAGGACGGCCACGTGCACGTGTACCCCGGCAACTACGAAGACTACCTCTACCGCAAGGGAGGACTAGCCGGGACTGGCCGTCCGGGCGATGGCGGCTCCGCCGCGAACGGCACGCTCCCGTTGGTCGCGCCTAAACCTGCCGCGAGTGCGGTTCCAGCCGCAACCCTGATCGCCACCGGGGAGCCGCGTGCCAAAAAGCTGAACCCGATCAAGCTGCGGCAGATGCAGGAGCGCCTCCTGACAGTGGAAGAGGAAGTGCCGCGTTGCGAAGCCGCCATCGCCGTCACGGAAGGGCAGCTGGCGAATTACTCGAGCGCGGAAGAAACGCAGCGGCTGGCCGCACAGCTTGTTCGGCTTCGGGCCGAACAGGGCGCGCTGACCGAGGAGTGGGAAGAGCTGATGCTGCAGGTGGAAGAGCAAGGGGCGCTGGGGTAGGCAGTGGCTTGCTATATCGGCCTACGATTTGGGCATGGTCGAGCATCTCGCTTTACAACGCGCAGGCAGCGCATCGTATTTCGGGCTCGTTCTGAAAACAGGAATGTTGACGGATTACCCCCTACGCGGGTCGAGCCGGTCGCGTGACCGGCTCACGAGGGCTGCCCTTTCCACCGCTTCCCCACCTTGCCATTTACCGCATCCGTGAGGAAGCGATTGAAGTCGCTCGTATTCTGCACGGGGCTCAACGCTGGCCGCCCGCGCATTAAGCGATAATCAACGGCATGGAACCCTCCTCCCTGCTGTGGAAGCCTTCAAGCTGGAGCGCCCGCCTTCACGAGCTGCTTGCCGACACCCCGGACGAGAAAGAAGCACCCCTGCGGCGCGATGTGCGTTCGCTGGGCATGCTGCTGGGCGCGGTGCTGCGCGAGCAGGCCGGCGACGCGCTTTTTGCGCAGGTGGAAGAGCTGCGCGGCAACGCGATTCGTCGGCGCGAGGAGCAGGCCGCCGGGGAGCTGCACGCGGCCGAGCAGCGCATGCAGACGGCAGTGCTCGGCATCAGCCGGCTTCCGGTTGAAGAGCTGTACCAGCTGTCGCGTGCGTTCGCGTTTTAT
>CAXTYP010000306.1:0-3567 GCA_964248435.1 uncultured Acidobacteriaceae bacterium
ACGCCACTGGACCTGTACGAGACGGTGCTGCTGCCGGCGCTGGCGCTGGCGGAAAGCGACCGGCACCGGGGTTTGTTGGAGGAGCCGCAGGCTTCGTTCCTGATGCAAAGCATTGCGGAGCTGGTGGCGGAGCTGACCACCTACGCGGGACCGGGTGGCGGACCTGAGCCGGGTTTGGGCGAGACACTGGGCCGAGAGCTGGATGAAGCGCTGGACAGCGGCGGAACGAGTGCGGGCTTGAAACAGTCGCGCTGCCCGGTGGTGTGTGTGCCGGTCAGTGACCACGCGGATGAGATTGCGGCAACGATGCTGGCGCAGGTGCTGGAAGCCTCTGGGCATAAGACCCTGCTGCTGCCGCCGGCGGCGCTGACGCCGGAGCTGTTGGAGCGGTTTGCCCGTGAGCCGGGGACAGTGATCCTGCTTTCTGCGGTGCCGCCGTTTGCCTTTACGGGAGCGCGCGCCCTGTATGCGCGGCTGCGGGCGGAGATGCCCGGGAACCCGCTGGTGATTGGACTATGGCGGAGCCCGCTCGAGCCGGAGCAGCTGCGGCGGCGATTTGGGATGCACGGGGACGCGGACCGGGTGGTGGTGGGCCTGCGGGCGGCGCTGCTGAGCGTGGAAGCAGAGGCAGGGCCTGTGTTGCTGACCGATATTTTCGCCAGAAAAGCGCCTCCGCCACCGCTGGCGCATACACGGTAGGGACCTGTTCCCTTTAAAGCGGCCGGTGGGAGAGCGACCGCTTCCGGACTCCTGCAGTGATTTAGATGACCACCCGTTGCCGCTGCCATCTCAAAGCGCATTTCGAACCGGGTTTCGAGCCCTGTTTCGGGCTGCGTTTCGGGCCCTGTTTCGGGCCGGGTTTCGGGCCGTCTTCAGCAGGCTTGTCCGGCGCTGCTTTCCGGGCCGGACAAGCTCCGTGATCCCCTCCGCCACTTTCATTTACATGAGCAGAACGGGGCTGGCGCCGACCTCGACGGTGCCGTCAGGGTTGACAGCGACCGTGTTGCCGCTGAGGTCGGTGACGGTGGATGCGCCGAGGGCACTGCTGTGGGCGGTGGCACCATTGGCGGACCATAGAACCCAGCCGGCGGTGCCGTTGCGCACGATCTCGCAGCTCCAAACCCCTTCGGCCGTCGCCGCGCAGCCGTTGATTTGTGCGCCGGCGAGCCAGCCTTCCACCACACCGTAGGCGACGCCGGCGAGGGTGGGCTGTGCGCTGGCGGCGGACAGGGCGAGGGTGCCGGCGGCCGTGTCGTCCCAGGCGTACCAGTGGAAACGAGCGATGGCATAGCCGGCATTGAGGAGGAGCGCACGGGCAACATAGGCTGCCTGGACGTCGCCGGGAAGGCCGCCCTGCGGGAGAACCCAGCTGCCTTGCTCGTTCCAGACCGGCTTGCCGTCAGCGGCAGTGCCGGCCATGGCGCTACGCAGGGCCTCCACGGTGGCGGTCATGGATTCGGGGGCCTGGCCGGCCGCGATGAGCGAGCTGCCGATGGCATCGACATGCGCGCCGCCGCCGGCGGACAGGAAAAGGCGAAGACCGGCGGGGGAAAGCGCGGGGGAGACGACGGCGGCCGCGGGGTCGACGGAGTGGATGCTATCGGCGGCATGAGCGGCGAGGGTGGCCATGTCGGAGCCGAGCTGGCTGCCGGGGCCGGTCCAGCAGAGAGGGTCTTCGGGGGCGTTCCAAACGTTATAAGCGGCGATGCGGCCGCGATAGCGAGCGGCCACGGCGGCGACGTAGGTGTCCCAATCGCCCAGGTTGGCGGGCATGGCGGTGGCACCCGCGCCATAGGTGGAGGCGGTGGCGGGCTGCGAGGAGGCCCAGGTAGGGGTCATGCCGAGGGTGAGGGTGATTTCGGCACCGGACTGGCCGGCGGCCTCGACTTCCGCATCGAGGGTGCTCCAGTTGAACTGGCCTTGTGAAGGCTCAAGAGCGGCCCAGGTGACGCCCGAGTTCCACAAGCGGCGCGCGCCGGAAGCGACGGCGGCTTGCATGGAGGGATCCTTGACGACCAGGCCGAAGAAGCGGGAAGGCAGCACGCCGGTACTTTGAGCGGCGGCCTCTTTTTGCGCGGTGGAAGCGGCGGGGCCGGTGGCGCTGACGGCGCAGCCGAGCGGGAAGTAGAGCAGGAACGCAAGCAGGCAGCTCAGGGTGAAGGCGGCGGCGGTGAAGGGCTGGCGGTGGTGGTTGCGCGGCATCGTGTGTGTCTCCCATGGGCATCATGCGGCTGCCGGATGGGGTTGGTGAGAAGAATCGACGCTGGTTTTTGGGCGCTGTTTCGGAGTGAAACTCGCGGATGGATGGAGGTTCAAAACGGGAATGGGAGTCGGATTTATTTTCAGTGCGGTGTTTCGGCGCGAAGCTTGCGGGCGGGAAGGGATTCATGCCCCGTCGAGCGAAGACTTGCCGTCGCTCAGCTTGGATCAGCAAGCTTCAGAAAGCATTTGCTTCATGCAGGAACGACTCTATATCCTTAATGGGGACGTTCCATTCCGATAGCTTTTCCCCAGTTTCGGCGTATTCTCTCCAATTTAGATATATCTGCTTAAATCCAGGATGTTGAACCTTGGTGGAAGAGAGCTATACAAAGGAAAGTGGTTTTGGAATCGCGCATACTTGCCATCGCGGTATACGGCCCAATTTCCATTCCCCATGCAGCTCCCGGATCATTGTAAGAACAACAAGAGCGCTTTTGGGTGAGCCTTCGCATATTTCCTTTAACTTCCGCCGCCAGTGAGCTTTGTAGTCCTCCTTGCTCCAAAGAGCTAGGTTAGCTAAGAAACCTTCTGTCGTTTGGCCCAGAACCAGACTACCCGGCGCAGCCGGGATGCTGGTGTCATCAAAGGGGTACTCTAAGGTTCGCTGGTAAATCAATCTTAAACATGCGCGTATATTGCGCGATGACGTCAGGAAAGGGAAGCGGTTCGGCAAAAGACCTTGTCTGAACGGCTGCCTGGATCTCAATAAGCTGGCCATGATCCTGTCCCTGATGCTCCTCACGAGAATCACTTTGTAGCTCGTTCTGCTTTCCTGTTTGTTCTTCGGCCACGGCAGCAGGATTTGCTACTTCTCTGAGAAAACCAGCTGCAAAGCATCGAGGATGTCCTGCCCTACGACACACCAATCCGCTGCAAGCGCGGCAGCGTCAGCTTTCTCGGGCGTGGAGCTGGTGTTGTAATCGGTGAAAACGCCCCAAAGGTCAAGGGGACCGGCGATCCCCGACTCAAACGAAGGCTGGGCAAACAGAATTGGACTGGACTCTTTTAGCATGACACTCATTTACTGGGATGAGGCCATCGATGCCAACGTCTCACACGGTTGCGAACAGCTCTACAGAACTTAGGTCTAGTTCCTCCCCACGTTAATCCCACGTTACGCCATCAACAACTCGAAACGTTGGCTGCGTCACCCAGCCGCAGGGGGAACGGAACTCCTTGTGACTACTCTGACCCGGATCGCAAAAGGGTGTAACCCCCTCACCGCCGCGCAGCCCGCTCCCTTTGCCACTCCCGGTACGCTTCGCTCTTCCCCATCCCACGCTCCCGCGCCGCCCGCTTCAGCGC
>CAXTYP010000307.1:0-3542 GCA_964248435.1 uncultured Acidobacteriaceae bacterium
CATAAAGGTGGAGCGGCCCCGGGCCACGTTGTCACTCGCCCCAATGCGGGTGTAGACGCGGTCGGCCAGCGAGTAGCGCATGGATCGCGCGGGTACAAACGAGCCCATCTGGGCCAGGATGACCAGCAGCGCGGCCTGGCGCAGGTAGGTGCTTTTGCCGCCCATGTTGGGACCGGTAATCAGCAAAAGATTCGCCGTTTTGGTGTCGAGGTAAATGTCGTTCGGGGTAAACCGGTCGATGCCGGCGCGCTCCAGCAGGTGCTCGATCACGGGGTGGCGGGCAGCCACGGCCTCAAGCAGGCACTCATCGCCGCCAAGCAATTCGGGCTCGCAATAGTCGCGCTCGGCGGCCAGGTGGGCGAAGTTGGCCAGCAGGTCGATCTCGGCCAGCACAGCGCTGGTGGAGCGAATGCGGGCAGCGCAGTCGAGAACCGAAGTGCGAAGCCTGCCGAAGAGCTCGCGCTCAATCTCAACGGAGCGCTCCTGTGCCGTCAGGATGCTGTGTTCAAGCTCCTTGAGTTCGGGGGTGGTGAAGCGCTCGGCGTTAACAAGGGTTTGCTTGCGTTCGTAGTCCGACGGTACGTGGCGCAGGTTGGCGCGGGTCACCTCGAGGTAGTAGCCGAAAACCGAGGTAAAGCGGACCTTGAGCGAGGCGATGCCGGTGCGCGCCCGTTCGCGCTCTTCAATGGCGACGATGGCCGCGCGTCCGTGGCCGGAGGTGGCGCGCAGGCGATCAAGCTCCGGGTCCATGCCTTCGGCGATGTAGCCGCCTTCAGCGATGGTCGCCGGCGGTTCGGCAACCAGCGCCCCCCTGACCGTTTCGGCCAGGTCGGAAAGGGTGTCCATGCGAGCGCGCAGCGAAAGTGAAAGTGGGGCCTCGAGCCGGTCAAGCGCGGCGCAAGCGGCAGGCAGGGCAAGGAGCGAGCTCGCAAGCGTTAGCAGGTCGCGGGGTCCGGCGTTTTCAAGCGCGACGCGGGATAACACCCGTTCCAGGTCCAGCACGCCGCCGAGCGCCCGGCGCAACTCGGCACGGTCGATCAACTTTCGCTTCAGCTCGCCGACGGCGCTGCAGCGAGCCTGGATGGCCGATGCGTCGGCCAGCGGGCGCAGAATAGTCGCGCGCAGCAAGCGCTTGCCCATCGGTGTTTGGCAGCAGTCCAGCGTACTTGCCAGCGTGCTTTCAGGTCCGGTGCCGCGAAACAAGGGCTCCAGCAGTTCCAGATTGCGAACCGACACCGCGTCCAGTTGCAGGCTGTCAGAGCGTTGGGTGAACCGAAGGCTTCGGACATGCTCGAGCGCATTGCGCTGGGTGGTTTGCGCGTAATGGAGCACAGCGCCGGCGGCGATGCCGGCCGGGGCGTGATGCTCGAGGCCAAAGCCTTCCAGCGAGCGCGCGCCCAGCTGGCGCTCCAGTAAGGGCAGGGCATAGCTCGGGGTAAACACCCAGTCGTCAAGCGTGGTCTTGGTGCGAATGCCATCAAGTGCGCGATGAAAGCTTTCGTCGGCGATCAGCAGGGGGTTCGTGCCCGCGAGCAGCACCTCGCTGATGCCCCCGGTCGCGAGTTGATCGGCGCACTGCGCCAGGGCGTCCGCCCCGGTCCACTCCGAGGCACGAAACTCGCCGGTCGACAGGTCAAGCAGAGCGATGGCGGCAGCTTGACTGGTCCCGACTCCCGTGACATGGAGAGCCGCGAGAAAATTGTTTTCCCCTGCCCCAAGCGCCCCGTCGGCGACCGTGCCCGGCGTCAGGACGCGCGTGACCTCGCGGCGCACAATCTTTTTTGCCTGCCGCGGGTCCTCCATCTGCTCGCAGACGGCTACGCGAAAGCCCCGGCGCAGCAGCTTGGCGATGTGGCCCTCGGCCGCGTGAAAGGGGACGCCGCACATGGGCACTCCGCGCTCCCGGTCACGGGAGGTGAGCGTAATCGAAAGCTCGCGCGCGGCGGTGCGGGCGTCCTCAAAAAAGAGTTCGTAAAAGTCGCCCAGGCGGAAAAAAAGAAGCGCGTCCGGATTCTGCGCCTTGGCCGCCGCATATTGCCGCATCACCGGGGTTTGCGCGTCACCCGGCGCAAGCTGGGGAGCGGCTGAGGAGCTGTCAGGCTGGGACGGAGCTTCAATCACGGCGGCACGGTCAGAATACCGCACGGCTTGCCGGCCGGGAACCCAGGCCGTGCTCCTAATGGAAAGGGGGCTGCCCGTGGTGCAGGCAGCCCCGCCTGGCCAGCCTGGTCAGAAAATCTGGCTGGTCCGGATCGGAAGAATAGCGGTTAGGAGCGGGTTTCCGCGTCGGAACCGTGCTGCTTCACCATCTTGTTGTAAATGCCCAGCAGCAGAAAAGGAGCTGTCCACTGGCCCACAAACAGGGCGTTTTCGTCCTTGCTCTGAATTTTGAGGATCAGCGATCCGATGATGGATGCAAAAGCAGCGCCCAGAAAAAAGGAACTGGGGAGCTTTGAAGAGTAGCTTTCCATCAAGGATGTGATCTGGTCTTCCTTGCTGTCTCCGGCTTGTACGCGATAGTCGCTCATATTTTTACGCCTCCGTGGCTGTTGAACTGTGCTGGTCTGGGTTGTTTCAGCGCACCGCGAACCGCCCGGCGGCTGCATCATGCTGACACAGTGAGAGATGAACGCGATCCTTGTTTCCGTTGCCGCCTGCGCCCTATTTCTTTTTCAGGCCAAAAGTGTGTAGGGAGCGGCACCGTATACTAATGGGCGGCGCACCTGATGGAACTGCTTTTGATTCGCGTGGCGACGGCGATCTACGCGGTCGCGAGTCTTTGCGCCCTGCCGGCGGTATTGTGGAACCGTGTGCGTTTTCGCACCGCGTGCACGGCCCTGGCGCTTGTTGCCGCCGTGCTGCAGTGCCTGGCTTTCGCTGAAGCTTTCAGCCACACACACCGCTTTGCACCGACCGGGGTCCACGAGGTGCAGGCTGCGCTCGGTTTGCTGATCGCGGCGGCGTTTCTGCTGATCGCGGCGCGCTACCGCACTGTTTCCTTCGGCCTGTTCGCGTTGCCCATGGCTTTTCTGTTGTCGCTGCCGTCGGCGCTCGGGCCCGACCGTTATGCCTTTTCATCGCCGCTGGTGCGGGGCGGCTGGGTGGCGGTCCACGTGGCGGCGCTGCTCGCGGCCGACACCGCGCTCGGCTTTTCGCTGCTGGCGAGCCTGCTATACCTGCTGCAGGAGCGGCGTTTGAAGCGCAAGGCCGCGCCCGGCTTCTTTTCCTGGCTGCCCCCGCTTGAAACCATGAACCGTGTCGCGGAAACCACCCTGGTGCTGGGTTTTCTTTCCATGACGCTGGGGCTCTTCGCCGGTTCCCTGATCGCGCAGGAGCGCGTGGGCGCGACTTATTTCCAGGACCCAAAAGTACTGCTTTCTTTTGCGATGTGGCTCATCTATGTCTTTATCCTGCTGTTGCGCCAGTCCAAGGGGCTGCGCGGGCGGCAATCGCTGTTTGTGTCATCGATCGCCTTTCTGGTGGTGCTCAGTGTGTGGGCAGCCAACCTCCTCAGTTCCGTGCACAGGTTCGCCGCCCCATGA
>CAXTYP010000308.1:0-3536 GCA_964248435.1 uncultured Acidobacteriaceae bacterium
CGCGCGTGGTGCTGACGGCGCGCGACCCGCAGGAGCTGGAGCAGGCGCGCTCGCTGCTGATGGGGCGCGGGGCTGCCCAGGAGGATGACCTGCTGGTGCTGCCGTGCGACCTGCGCGACAACGACCAGGTGCTGGGGCTCATAGCCGAGGTGGAGCGGCGCTGGGGTGCGATTGACATCCTGGTCAATAATGCCGGCATCATCTCCGTCGGGCCGGTCGAATCGCAGCCGCTCCAAGCGTTTGAAGACGCGATGCGGACCAATTACTTCACCGTGGTGCAGTGCACGTTGGCGGTGTTGCCGAAGATGCTGAAGCGGGGCGAAGGTTCAGTCGTGAACATCACTTCGATCGGCGGCAAGCTGGCGTTTCCTCACCTGCTTCCATATGTAGGGAGCAAGTTCGCGGCGGTCGGGTTTTCGCAGGGGCTGCATGCGGAGGTGCGAGCAAAAGGCGTGCGCGTGACAACGGTGACGCCGGGGCTGCTGCGGACGGGCTCGCCGGTGAACGCGGAAGTGGTGGGCATGCGCGAGGAAGAGTTCCGGTGGTTCAACCTGGGCGACTCACTCCCGGGGGTTTCGCGGGATGCGTATGCGGCAGCGGGTCGTGTTTTGCGGGCAACGGAGACCGGGGAAACGGAGCTGAGCATTACGCCGCAGGCAGCGCTGGCGGCGCGGCTGGGGCAAGTGGCTCCCGCGCTGACCGCGGCTGTTCTGTCGCTTGTGAATCGAGGGCTGCCGGCGCCGGACCCTGACGCTCGCAAACCCTTGCCGGGCAAGTTGGCGCAAGGCAAGAACATCGACCCCCTGACCGGCTTTGGGCGCGAAGCGGAGCAGCGCTGGAACGAGTAGCTTGACCCTTCTCACGCTAAAAGGCCTCCCCGGTGGGGAGGCCTTTTTGTTATGCGGCTTGCGCGGTTTGGGTTTTCGGTACGATCGCGTCGGTACGGTCGACCCAGGGGTCGATAACGACCTTGGTGCACCCGTATTCCTTGTCGCGGAAAACGCGAAAGGCTTCCGGGATCTCCTCGATGCCGATGCGGTGCGAAATGATGAAGCTGGGGTCGAGCTCGCCCTTTTCAATGCGGTTGAGCAACGGCTGAAGGTAGCGCTGCATGTGGGTTTGTCCCATCTTCATGGTGATGCCCTTGCCGAAGGCCGCGCCGAACGGAACCTTGTCGAGCAGGCCGCCGTAGACGCCGGGGAACGAGACGGTGCCGCCCTTGCGAACCGCCATGATGGCTTGCCTCAGCACCGTGGGCCGGTCGAACGAGAGGCGCAGGGCCTGCTTCGTGCGGTCGTAGATGCCGCCCGGTCCCGTACCGTGCGCTTCCAGGCCGACTGCGTCGATGGCTGCATCGGGCCCGTTGCCGCCGGTCAGCTCGCGCAGGCTGGAAAGCACGTCGAACTTGGAGTAGTCGAGTGTTTCAGCCCCGGCCTGCCTGGCCAGCGCGAGCCGCTCCGGGAAGCGATCGATGGAGATGACGCGTGCCGCGCCGAACATAAAGGCGCTGGCGACGGCGAAGATGCCGACCGGACCCGCGCCCCAGATTGCGACGGTGTCGCCGGGCCTGATCTGCGCGTTTTCAGCCGCCATGTAGCCGGTGGGAAAGATGTCGGTGAGGAAAAGCAGCTTGTCATCCGGCAGGTCATTTTCGATCTTGAGCGGGCCTACATCGGCAAACGGCACACGGGCGTACTGCGCCTGGCCGCCGGCATAGCCGCCGTAAATGTGGGAATAGCCGTAGAGCGATGCGCCGGAGTAGCCGTACATCTTTTCGGCCAGTGCGGCGTTGGGGTTGGTGTTGTCGCACAGGCTGTATTGCGTAGTGTTGCAGAAAAAGCAGCTGCCGCAGGCGATGGTGAACGGGATCACGACGCGGTCGCCGCGCTTGATCTTTTTCACCGCGGGACCAACCTCTTCAACGATGCCCATGAACTCATGGCCGACGATATCGCCCGGCTCCATGGTGGGGATATAGCCGTCGTAAAGATGGAGGTCGGAGCCGCAGATCGCGGTGCGGGTAATCTTGATGATCGCGTCCTGTGGGTTCAGGATCTCGGGATCCTTGACGTTTTGAACTTCGAGCTTTTCTTTTCCCATCCAGCAAAGAGCTTTCATGCCACCTCCTGTTGTGCTGCCTGTTCGGGTGTCGGGTGCGCGATGCCGCCGGTCGCGGGCGAAGTGGGCTGCTGCTGCTGGTCGCCGATCGCGGCCTGCTTGAGCGGGGTCGCGAGGCCACGGGTGCCGTGGGCCTGGCCGCGGGTGGTGGGCACTTCGCCGGCTTCGGCCAACTGCTTGAAGTGACGCAGGTTTTCGCGAACGAATCCGCCGGGCGTACGTGAAAACAAGCCACCGAGCGCAGCGGCCAGCTTGCCGCCGGGCAGCAGAAACTCCTGGTTGAGACGAACCACCGTGCCGCGGCCGCTGACGGCGGGCTCAAACAGGATCTGTCCGGCGGAAGGCACGGGGGCATCGCCAACCGAGTGCCAGGCCAGGCGCTTACCGGGCTCTTCTGCGGTCCACTGTGCGTCCCATTCGATCGTCTGGCCGCCGTGAAGGGCGCTGCCGGGCAGGTCCATCACCCAGTGAGAGGTGCCGTTGCCGAGATCGGTCACGCTGCGGATGGACTCCATCCACAGGGGTGAGGTTTCGATGTTGTGCCACAGGTCGTAAAGCTCGTCCGCGGACCGGTTGATGGTAAAGGTTGCCTGCTCCTGCGTGAGGCCTTTAAGGGGCAGCGTTTGCGAGACAGGTGTGCCTTTCAGCCTGGTATAGGCCAGGTAACCGCCGGCAGCCAGCAGCGTGACCCGGTTAAACAAGACGCGGCGAAGAAGGTACGCGGAGGTGAGCGCGGCGGCGTAGAAAAGGGGACCGCGCCCGGCCAGCAGCTTGCCCGGGCCCTCGGTTGAGTAGGCGGCGACGCTTTCTCGCGTGCGCTCGTCCAGATGACTTTGTACGTCGGCTTGCATCATGCGATTGGTTCCTTGTGTGATTTTTCAAACAGGCAAAGCCTGCGTTCTCATCCTTAGGATGCGGAGGGCGCGCTAGGGGGTCTCCAAAGCCTGTTGTGCCGCGCGCAAACCGGAGCGCAATGCGCCGTGCACCGTGCCGGGGTGGCCCGTTGTGTCGGTATGTTCACCGGCGAAAAACAGGGTTTGTTCGAGCGGCTGTGCCAGCGTGGCGGAAGCAAGGGCCGCGCCGGCGGGAACGTAGCTGTAGGCACCGCGCGCAAACGGGTCGGCCTGCCAGTCATGGCCGTGCGCTTTTGCGTCGAGTGGGCGACCGAAGATGCGGGAAAGCGACTCGAGGGCCGAGCGCTGGAGGCTGAGGAGATCCGGTGTCACGAGCGCGAGGGGGCCGCCAGCCCAGCACGTAAGCAAAGGGCTCCGTCGCGGGGCGGTGGTCCAGTAGGTGGGTGGATGGAGGCCCTGCGCAAACAAAAAATGCATTTGCTCGTGCTCGGGGGCCCAGAAACGTTCGGCGAACTGGAGCACGAGCCGCTGGACCGGGCCGGCGCGGAGGCTTGCGATGGCTTG
>CAXTYP010000309.1:0-3524 GCA_964248435.1 uncultured Acidobacteriaceae bacterium
ACCTGTGGGGTGTGCAGCCGAAAGATGTAGCGCGTTGGTCGGTGTTGAAGAGCCGTATTCGCCAGCACGGGCTGCGCAATTCCCTGCTGATCGCAATCGCGCCGACGGCGACAATCGCGTCGATTGTGGGGTGCTACGAGTGCATCGAGCCACAAATCTCAAACCTGTTCAAGCGCGAAACGCTGTCGGGTGAGTTCCTGCAAATCAACCGCTACCTGGTCGAAGAGTTGAAAGCGCGCGGCATTTGGAATGAGGATGTGCGGACGAGGATCAAGATGGCCGAAGGCAGTGTGCAGGGTTTAACGGAGCTGCCGGAGGACATTCGCCTGCGCTACCGGACGGTGTGGGAGATGCCGATGCGGGCGATTATCGACATGGGCGCGGCGCGCGGCGCGTATATCGATCAATCGCAATCCCTCAACCTGTTTGCGGAGTCGCCCAATATCGGTCGGCTGAGCTCGATGTATATGTACGCGTGGAAGGCTGGGGTGAAAACGACCTACTATCTCCGGTCGCGGCCGGCGACGCGGATTGCGAAGACCACTGTCGGGCAGGCGGCGCAGGGGAACTCGGTCGCGGTGGCACCGGCAGCCGCGAGCACGAATGCGGTCGCGTGCTCGCTCGACAACCCGGAAAGCTGCGAGGCTTGCCAGTAAAGCATTGTGGTGCGGCCCACCGCGCTTCGCACAAGAACCGCGGATACGTGTCAGGATTCACTCGATAGCTCGATCACCGTTGAGAGACGAAGTTCAAGGAGATTCAATGTCGTCATCCGTTGTTGTACCCGATTCCATTCTCGACCCAGGGATGTGTTTGACCCTGCGACCCATGAAGTATCCGACCTTTTTCGAAATGTTCAAGGACGGGATCAAGAACACCTGGACGGTCGAGGAGATTGATTTCTCGACCGACCTGGTGGATCTGAAGCAGAGGCTCACGCCGGCCGAAGTCCATGTCATTCAGCGCTTAGTCGCTTTCTTTGCGACCGGCGATTCCATTGTTTCCAATAACCTGGTGCTGAACCTTTACAAGCACATCAACTCGCCGGAAGCGCGGTTGTACTTATCTCGTCAGTTATACGAGGAAGCCGTGCATGTGCAGTTTTACCTGACGCTGCTCGATAACTACATCCCGGAGCCGAGCGAGCGCAACGCGGCTTTCGCGGCGGTCGATAACATTCCGTCGATCGCGAAAAAAGCCGAGTTTTGCATGAAGTGGATGGACTCGATCGAGCAAATCGACACGCTGGAGAACGATGAGCACCGGCGGCAGTTCCTGCTAAACCTGATCTGCTTCGCGGGCTGCATCGAAGGGCTGTTCTTTTTCTCGGCATTTGCTTACGTGTACTTTTTCCGCTCACGCGGCATGCTCCATGGGCTCGCTGCGGGCACCAACTGGGTGTTTCGCGATGAAAGCGCACACCTGGAGTTCGCGTTTGAAGTGGTCAATACGGTGCGCGAACAACACCCCGGCATGTTTGACGCGCGGATGCAGCAGCAGGTGACGCAAATGATGCGCGAAGCCGTGGACGCGGAGCTGCAGTTCTCGGAAGACCTGCTGGCCGGCGGCGTCGCGGGCCTGTCGACACGCGATATGCGTGAGTACCTGCAATATGTCGCCGACCAGCGTTTGGAGCGGCTGGGGATGGCCAAGGTGTTTGGGTCGCGTAACCCATTCCCGTTTATGGACCTGCAGGATGTGCAGGAGTTGACCAACTTCTTCGAGCGCCGGGTGTCGGCGTACCAGGTCGCGGTCGAAGGCGAGGTCGCGTTTCACGAAGAGTTCTAAAGACCCTGCGTGCCTTCGATGGTTCGGCGCGCGGCTTTCGAAGCAAGCATAGAAACGGGCCCTTTCGGGCCCGTTTCTATGCTTGTCATAACTTCTCGTCACAACTCGAAGAAGGTGGGTGAGTCAGAGTTTTGATTTTCCCTTGCGGGGGGATGTTTTTGCTTTTTTGGATGGAGCGGCTTTAAGAGGCGCGTCCGCGATCGGAACCGCCTTGTTGACGGGAAGTGCCTCGATGTCGACCCGGTAGGTCTCGGACGCTGGCTCGGCTTTGACCGGATCGAGCGGGAGCGGTGGCGGCACGTGGACCGGTTTGGAGGCTGTCACCGGTTGTGGCGCTTTCACTGCTTTCTCCGGTTTCGTGACCTCCGCCACCTCTGGGATTCTTGGTGGCTCTTGAACTTGGACCGACTTCCGAATCTTGAATGCTTCCTGCACTTCGACTGGCTCCAGGACTTCAACTGGCTCCAGGACCTCGACTGGCTCCAGGGCCTCGACCGGTTCCAGGACCTCGACTGGTTTCTGAACTTCGATCGGTTCCAGAACCTCGACCGGTTGGAGCACTTCAACCGGTTGAAGTGTCTCGACCGGTTTCACAGTGAGGATGCCGCCGCTTGACGCCGACGGCGGCTCCGGCTCGCTCGCCGGTTTTGAAAGCTGGTAGCCGGCGTCCGCCGCGCTGGTTTTCGCCAGGTCGAGTGTTGAAGCGAGGGCTTCGACCTCCTTCGGATCCACTGCGGTGCCTGCCGTGATCTGCAGGAGCTCGGGCAGGCTGTGCCACCAAAGCATCTCCGCGTGGGCTTCCTTGTTGAAATACGTGGTGCCGTCGTGCTCATTCACGCCGGCAAGCCAGCGCAGGTCGGGGTCGTGCCAGGCCTCGGCAGGCAAGCCGTGCAAGCGGGTAGGCGGCGCTGATGGGTTGGATAGGTCGGCCAGTTCGTCGGCTTGCACCAGCAAGAGCGCCTCGGCGTGGTGGCCTACGGGCTCGGGCTCTGACGGGCGAATGCCGGCGGGCAGCGCCAGACGAACGCGGGCGGCCGCGCGCCACTTGTCCTGCCCGCTGAAATCAAGCGTGGCGAAGGACTCGGCAAGCACGGGGCGGAGATCGAAGCGATCGTAGAGCGCGAGCGCCGGCGTGGAAGGGTCAGCCAGCGAGAGTGACTCGCCTGCGGCGGCAAGCAGCGTGTAGGCAAGCACCGGAGCCCAGACCGCACCGGCGTTGGTGAGCGGGCTGCTGCTGGGCAGGACACGACGAGCTTCCGGCGGCCAGGGCTCGGCAAACTCGGCCTCAGCCAACGGGAGGCGGAGTAGCGCCTGGACGCGGGCGCGGAGGCGGGTTTCGGTCAGAGCCTGCTCGTTCTGGGCTTCGGCGTCCTGCAGTTCAGGGCTTTGCTCAATCGGGGCGGTGGAGGTCGAAGCGGCGGGTGTGAGTGCCCCGGCCTGCTCGGCAACGCTCTCCAAAGCCGTCGAGCTTCCGAGCCCGGAGCCTGGAATGACCGGCAGTTCAGGGGCAATCCGCTTGCCGTACTCTTCGCGGGCAAGGGCAACAAAACGGCTCGCGCGGGTGATCCACTGCTCCAGCAGTTCGCTGTGCGGCAGCAGCTCGGGGGAGTCAAGGACCGTTGTAGCAGTTTGGGCGGCGAGGGCTGGGAACTCGCGGACCAGCCGAGGCTCGAGAGGCTGGCGCAGGGCGTGGTGGAAGGGGTCGAGCACGAGGTGAAGCAGCGCGCGGGCGAGAT
>CAXTYP010000310.1:0-3515 GCA_964248435.1 uncultured Acidobacteriaceae bacterium
GGGGGGAGCCCCGCACCATCTACACTAAGATGCCTGCTGCTTGAAAGGATGCCAACCCTTGCCCTCACTTCCGCGCCGTGCCGCTTCTGCTCCCCTGTTGCTGACGCTTTTATTTGCCGGTTGCCATGCCAAGGAGGCAGCCGCGCCCGCCGACAGCGGCTTGGCGCAGGCGCTGCATGCTGACGCCGACGCCGGGCAGCTCGCCTCGCTGCACTGGCCCAATTTCTCCGATTACAGGCCGCTGGTTGAAACCTTCTACACCAACCGGCAGTGGGCCCCGGCGTGGGTTTCAAGCGATCACAAGGCGACACCGCAGGCCATTGCACTGACCAAAATCTTTGCCGGCAGCGCAAGCAAGGGGCTCAACCCGGAAGATTATGACGCTTCC
The DNA here is from genome assembly GCA_964248435.1 of uncultured Acidobacteriaceae bacterium. Classification (GTDB taxonomy): domain Bacteria; phylum Acidobacteriota; class Terriglobia; order Terriglobales; family Acidobacteriaceae; genus EB88. The sequence continues at coordinate 389 of CAXTYP010000310.1, forward strand.
TTGTGGACCGCGCGGCTGAACGGGCTTTCCGGCGCCAACGACCAAACCGTGGCGGCATTTGACACGGCGATGACGGTGGCAGCGATGCGCTACGTGTCGGACCTGCATGTAGGCCGGGTCAACCCGGAGCACTTCGCTTTCGGCGTGAATATACAACAGAAAAAGTACGACCTGCCGGCGTTTCTGGCGCAGCAGTTGGTTTCGGCGGGCAATGTGGGCTCTGCGTTGAGCGGAGTTGAGCCAGATTCGACCGCATACCGTGCGACCGAAGCGGCCTTGCAGCACTACCAGCAGCTTGCGAAGGAGGCGGGGAGCCAGGCGGGAGGGGAGCAGCCCTTGCCCATGCCGGCAAAACCGATCGTACCGGGCGCGGCCTACCCCAGCGCGGGCATGCTAGCTGCGAGGCTCGCCTTGCTGGGCGACCTGCCATCGGCGGGCGGTGCCGGCGCTTCGTATACCCCGGCGCTCGCGGACGCGGTAAAGCGTTTTCAGCTGCGGCACGGTTTGCCCAACGACGGGGAGCTGACGCCGAAGACCGTCGCCGCGCTTAACGTGCCGCTGTCGATCCGGGTGCACCAGCTTGAGGACACAATGGAGCGCATGCGCTGGCTCGCGCCCGAGTACCAGAACGCTCCCATCGAGGTCAACATTCCGGAGTTTGCTCTGCGGGCCTTTGATGACAGCCACAAGGAACAGTTCGAGATGCGCGTGGTGGTGGGGCAGGCGATCGAGGAAGACCATAAGACGCCGGTGCTGGTGCAGGAGATGAAATTCCTGGTGCTGCGGCCGTTCTGGAACGTGACACCGACCATTGTGAAGCAGGAGATTGTGCCCAAGGTGGAGGCCAACAAGGGCTACCTGGAAGCAAAGAACTTTGAAGTGGTCGACCGGTCAGGCAAGCCGGTGGGCAGCTGGACGGCGGAAGGGCTGGCGCATGGCGAATACCTGGTGCGCGAAAAGCCGGGACCGACAAACTCGCTCGGGCTGGTCAAGTTCATGTTCCCGAACAAGCTCAACATTTACCTGCATTCCACCCCGGCAACGGAGCTGTTTAACCGCACGCGGCGAGACTTTTCGCATGGCTGCATCCGCCTGCAGGACCCCGAAAAGCTGGCCGACTGGGTACTGCGCGACCAGCCGGAATGGACGCCTGAAAACATTCACAACGCGATGGAAACCGGCGAGGACAATAAGACGGTTTCCCTCAAAAAGCCGATTCCGGTGGTGATCTTCTACGCGACCGCGCGCGTGGACGATAACGGGACGGTGCACTTCTTCGACGACATTTACGGCTACGACAAGGACATGGAATCGGTGCTGGCCAAGGGCGATCCGTTCCCGGTCGCGCCTGAACCCAAGGACACGACCGGCGACACGGCCTAGCCCCGTCGCCAGCTACATCAGCGTCCACTGGCGAACCGGTCCCACGTCCACGTGCACGAACTGTGAGTGCGGGTAGTACCCGACGCCGCCGCGCCCGAGCGAAAGCGCGACAAGGTCGAGGGTCCGGGTAGGCACGCCGGGCACGCGGATGTCGATAGCCTTCGACAGCATGTGCTGGGAGTGTTCGGCGACGCCCTTGCCGTGCTCGCGCAGGTAGCTGTTGCTCCACGGGGTGCGGTAGCCGCAGACGATCTGGATCAGCCCATCCGGCCGGTGGAGCTTTTCCATCAGCTCATGCAGAACATCGAACTCGTGCGGGTCGTAGTTCGCGACGTCATTGGTGCGGTGGTCGCGGAGAAAATGGTTCAGCATGGCAATGGCCGATGGGACGTACTGGTCGCCTACGCGATAGGTGACGTCGATCGACTCGCCGGTGTGGAGATGAAACATACGCAGGTGGTACTGCGTTTGAGCGCTGGGTGCCGGCTCCAGCGGCACCGGAGCAGGAGCCGGGTTTTCCGCCCTTGCCGGCAGGTGGCCGGATGCGACGAGGCTGCTGAGCAGCAAGGCTGCCCGCCAAGTGCTCCGGCTAAGAAACTGGGCTGCGCATCGAGCCATCATCGCCTCCTTAAGAACGCCATCGGGTGAGATGTTTCCAGCATAAGCGCGGTGGGCTTATTGCGAACAGGAAATCGAGAGTGGATGCCCTACCTTCCGCCCCGGGATGGGATCGTAGGGCCCGATCGCGCTGAAGTCGTATACTTTCGTCTATGGCCCAGCTCACTCCACGTGAAGCCGCCCTGCGGCTCGGCATCTCGTACCCGACAATCAAGCAGTGGCTGTATGGCAACAAGATCAAGGCATCAAAAACGCCCGGTGGCCATTACCGCATCGACGAGCGCGAGTTGGACAGTTTGCTGCACAAGGCGCGGACCCCCGACACGCCGCGCCGCGAGATGATGCGCACGGTTTCCGGCCGCAACCAGTTGGTGGGGCGCGTTGTGGAGGTGAAGATTGACGGGCTGCTGGCGCAGGTCAAGCTGTCGATCGGTGGGCAGGTGCTGACCTCCATCATCACGGCCGATGCGGTGCGTGAGCTGAACCTGGCCGTTGGGGAAACAGCGGCGGCGTTAATTAAGTCCACGGAAGTGATGGTGCTGCGGGTATGAAGCGATGGATTCTTGGTCTTGTCCTTGGTCTCGTCCTTGGTCTAGTCCTCGCCGGCTCGCCGGTGCTCGCACAGGCGCCCCCAACCCTGCACATTGCCGCGGCAGCCGACCTCGAGCCGGTACTGCCGGCGGTACTGGAGGCTTTTGGGAAACAAACCGGCATCCACGCTGAAGCCACTTACCAGAGTTCGGCAACGCTAACCCAGCAGATCTTCGATGGCGCGCCGTTTGACCTGTTCCTGGCTGCCGATACCGGGTACCCACAGCGGCTGATTAAGGAAGGCTATGCGACCGAGGCCTCGCCGGTGGTATACGCGCGCGGCACGCTGGTGCTTTGGACGCGCCGCAACGCCGGGGTGCTCCACGGGCTGCCGCTCTCGTTCGCGGTGCTGCGAAACCCGGCGCTGACGTCGGTTGCCATTGCGAATCCACAGACCGCACCTTATGGACGGGCCGCGCAGGCTGCGATTGAAAGCATGCACCTGACCAGCACTCTGACGCCGAAATACCGGATCGCGACCAACCTCGCGCAGGCTGCGCAGTTCGCCGATTCCGGCAATGCCGAGGTCGGCTTT
>CAXTYP010000311.1:0-3493 GCA_964248435.1 uncultured Acidobacteriaceae bacterium
GCGGATCCAGGGCTTTTTCATGCTGGGCCGGTATCCCCGGCTCGACGAGCTGCGCGGGGTGCTGCTTGGGCTCGAAGAACCCGGCAGCGGCCAAGCTATTGCGGAGCGCGCCGGGGTCGGGCGGCGGCGGGTGGAGGCGATCCTGCAGATCCTGCGGGGAGCCGGCCTGGTGGAGCGGCGAGATGGGAACTACGCGCGGGTGGGTGAAGGCTTTGACGACGCAGCGCTGGAAGGGCTGATTGCCGGCTTTATGGAGCGGGGCGGCAAAGACCGCAAGCGTTTGGAAGAGATGATGCATTATGCGGAAAGCCCGGGGTGCCGCAAGCAACTGATGCGGATGTACTTCGGAGAAGAAGCCGGGAAAAGCTGCGGGGAGTGCGACAATTGTGCGGCCGGCGACCAGGCACATGGGGCGGAGCTGCCGCGGAGCACGCGGGAGGATGTCGGGGTAGCGGTGGAAACCGCTGCGGGAACGGTGGTGACCACGGCACCGGAAACCCTGCCGTCGCGGGAGGTACCGCTGTTCAGCAAGGGCGACGGCGTGAGGCACGCGAAGTTTGGCGCGGGGCGCGTGGTGGAGATCGATGGGGAAAACCTACTGGTGCGCTTCCATGGGGGCATGAAGCGGGTACGGCCTACGTACTTGAAGGCGGGGTAGCCCCGGAGCGGGGCCGGCCGGGCGAGGGGCTTTGCCAGAACCATGCGCAGGCGACGGTCACGGCCAGCACCACGGAGGGCAGCCAGCCCATGGCGGCGTTTCGGCCCGCATGCTGCAGCAGCCCGGACAGCCCGGCTGAAGCGCAATAGACCGCGATCACCTCGGTCTGGACCAGGAGCCGGTTTGTCCACGCGGTCTTTTCCCCGCCCCTTTCTTCACCGTCGACCAGTTGGGCGAGGCCGACCACTAGCGTCGTCCAGGTTCCGCTGATGTACGTGGTGACGATGCCCGGCAGGTTCAGGGCGTTCATCGCGGCACTTTGAATGCCGACCGCAACGGCCCCGATCGCCACAAGACCATGCGCCAGGGCCGTACCCCGGGCCGGCGAAAACGCGGAAGCGAGCGCGGCGGCGGTGAGCAGCAAAAGGAGTTCGGCTGCCAAGGCTACCGTGGTACGGGCAGGCCACAGGATTGCGTCGGGCTCCGAGTGTTGGACCTCCTTGCGTACAGGCCGGCTGAGGAGTGTGCCGGCGAAGACCCCAACGGCATAGGCCGCGATCGCGCTGCCGGCGCTGAGTGCCTGCGCCCAGTTCCGACTGGTAAGGCTGTAGCCAAGCAGAAGGGTGTTGCCGGTGTGATTTGCGATGAAGACATGGGTCAGTCCGAAATAGCTCCAGCTGTCGAGCGAGCCCGCCGTGACGGCAAGGCCTAAAAGCAGGAGATCTCGCTGGCGAGGACGCATGAGGGGTTGGATGCTGGACCCTGTGGGAAATTCCAGAAGAAAAGGCGAATAGAATGAGAAAGTGACGGAAGTACCGAGAGGAAGGGCTTTTTCAATTTCGACCTGCTTTTTCACAGCCGTTGGGGTCGAGTCGGGAATCACATACAAGATATAGTGGCTACACCCGCCCCGATGCATGGCCCAGAGACGAATCGGCATGCATCGAACGACATCATCCTCCAGTACGGCCTGCTTCGCTCCCGGAGCGGAAACAGGCAGAAATGAGATTTCAACTTGGCCGACTCGCAGTCGCTTCAAAGCACGCTTGCCGATGTAATTCCTGACTTTCCGCTGCCCGAAGCTCCACCCCAAATGCAGGTGCGCAAGCGCAATGGCGGCCTAGAGCCGGTCGATGTCAATAAGATCGTCAAGGCGGTGCAGCGGTCTTCGCATGGCTTGTCGCACATTGACCCGATGCGGGTCGCGTCAAAGACGATCGGCGGCTTGTTCAACGGGGCGACAACGCGGGAGCTGGACTCGATCTCGATCCAAACCTCGGCGGCCCTGATCGCGGAAGAGCCCGAGTACTCGAAGCTGGCGGCGCGACTGCTGCACGCGACCATTCTGAAAGAGGTTGCGGGACAGAATATTTATTCATTTTCGCAGTCGATCGAGCTGGGCTACGAGCAGGGCCTGATCGGCGAGGCGGCGATCGAGTTTGTGCGCGACAATGCGCGCAAGCTCAACAATTCGATCGACGACGATTTTTCAGACCGCTTTGAGTACTTCGGGCTGCGGACCGTGTATGACCGCTACCTGCTGCGCCACCCGATTACACGCAAGGTCATCGAAACGCCGCAGTACTTTTTCCTGCGCGTGGCCTGCGGTCTGGCGCTGACGGTGAACGAGGCGATTCCCTTTTACAAGCTGCTGGCCGCGCACGACTACATGCCCTCGTCGCCGACGCTTTTCAACTCCGGGACCAAGCATCCGCAGATGTCGAGCTGCTACCTGATCGACTCGCCGCAGGATTCGCTCGAAGGCATTTACGACATTTACAAACAGGTGGCGCAGCTGTCGAAGTTTTCCGGCGGCATCGGCCTCGCGTTTCACCGGGTGCGGTCCGAGGGGTCGCTGATCCGCGCGACCAACGGGCTTTCAAATGGCATCGTTCCGTGGCTGCGAACGCTCGATGCATCGGTTGCAGCGGTAAACCAGGGCGGCAAGCGCAAGGGCGCGGCCTGCGTCTACCTGGAGCCGTGGCATGCGGATGTGGAATCGTTCCTCGAGCTGCGCGACAACACCGGCGACGGCGCGCGTAGAACGTACAACCTGAACACGGCCAACTGGATTCCGGACCTGTTTATGCGCCGGGCCGATACGGACGGAATGTGGTCGCTGTTTGACCCGAAGATCGTGCCGCACTTAACGGACCTGTTCGGGCCGGAGTTTGACGCGGCGTACGAGGCGGCGGAGCGCGAAGGCCTGGCGGTGCGGCAAGTCAAGGCGCGCGACCTGTATGCGCGCATGATGAGGACGCTGGCGGAAACAGGCAATGGCTGGATGACGTTCAAGGACACGACCAATCTGCGCTGCAACCAGACGGGCCGGCCGGGAAACGTGGTGCACCTGTCGAATCTGTGCACGGAGATCACGGAGGTGACCTCGAACGACCAGACGGCGGTGTGCAACCTGGGCTCGGTGAACCTGGGGCGGCATGTGGTGAATGGTCATTTCGACTTTGAAAAGCTGGCTGCGACGGTGCGCCTGGCGGTGCCGATGCTGGACCGCGTGATCGACATCAACTATTACCCGGTGCCGCAGGCCGCGGGCTCGAACGGGCAGTGGCGGCCCGTGGGCCTGGGCGTCATGGGCCTGCAGGATGTGTTCTTCCAGCTCGGCATGGCGTTCGATTCCGCCGAAGCGCGGGAGCTTTCGACGCGCATCCAGGAGGAGATCTACTATCACGCGCTGGTGGCCAGCTGCGACCTGGCGGAGAAGAACGGGCCGCACCCGGCGTTCGCGGACACGCGGGCGACGCAGGGGCATTTGCAGTTCGACCTGTGGGGTGTGCAGCCGAAAGATGTAGCGCGTTGGTCGGTGTTGAAGAGCCG
>CAXTYP010000312.1:0-3473 GCA_964248435.1 uncultured Acidobacteriaceae bacterium
GCCCCTCGCAGGGGAGCGCGCCCCCCGGCACACACAGGCCATTATAAAAGCGAGTCGGCCCGTAGAGGGCTAACGGGGGGTGTTCAACCCGCAGACCCGCGGCCCACTCGCTGCCCCGCCGCTCCTGCCATTCAATGGTCCCGCCCAGCAGCCCGGCCACGGCCTGCGCTGGCAGGTCGCGATGGAGGTTGAAGAAGCGCTCCTCTCCCCTTTGGTCGAGCGAGGGGAGGGCGAGGCCGCGCGGCTCGTACTTGGTCGAAAACACGATGGCAGTGGAGTAGCCCTGCGGCGAGGCGGCAAGCGCCTGGAGCGCGGGCAGCGAGAAGTTGTCAATCGCGACCACCGGTACGGGAGTTGAAACATAGCCCAGCTCCGGTTTCCGCAAGGCATCGGTGACGGGCCACGCCGACAGGACCGTGCTGTGTGGGTGGTGCTCGCGCACGTACTGGATAGCATCGCGCTCCGTTTCGATCGCGTCGCGGTAGGCCAGCGTGTCCTCGGGCGCGATGCGATAGGGGGTGGGCAGCACGAGCGCTGCCAAAAATGCCGCGAGGCCGAGCGCGGGAAACCACAGCCAGTGATGAAAGCGCGCCCGCACCCCGGCGACGGCCAGCAACAGCACCAGCGGATATACGGGCAACAGGTAACGGCACAGCAGCGCCCCGCCCAGCAGCGAAAACAGCACGGCGTTAGCCACGATGACGACCCACAAACGCCGGAAAAGGGAGCGGTCGATCTGTTTGCGAAGCGGTTGCAGAAGCAAGCAGGAGAGCGCCAGCAGCACCGGCACAAACAGGTTGAGATAGAGCGACAGGTGCATCGCCCGGTGTCCAAGCGCCAGCAGAAAGCGCGGGAGCGACAACGTGGAGGTGGCGTTGTAGCGCAGGTACTCCGGGTTGCCAAAGGTGAAGCCGGTGTGCCGGCGGTGGTAGGCAAACCAGCCCGCGAGCGGTACAAGGGGTAGCAGAAGCAGCCCGGCGCGCCGGAGCGAATCACGGCCGCGCTCGCGCTTTCGCATCAGCAGCAAGAATTCATAAGCAGCGAGCGCCAACGGCGTCCCAACCGCGATCTCTTTGGTCAGGGCGGCCAGCGCAAAGCAGGCGACGGCGGCCCAAGGCTGCTTCCTGCTTGGCGTTGGCGACCACCAAAAGGCCAGTCCCCAAAGCGTTGCGGCCGCTGCGGCCATGTCGGCATGGGCCAGGGTGCTTTGCGTAAACCAGACCGGGTACGCGGCGGTGAGCAGCACGACGGCGATTGCCGCGCTTCGCTCGCCCAGCGCTGTGCGCGCAAGGCGGTACACCGCGCACAGCGCCAGCGCTGAAAGGAAGCAGATGCTCAGTCGCGTGGTTAGCGGATCGAAACCAAACAGGGCCCAGGCGGCGGCCAGGTACAGCGACAACCCGGGCGGGTGCGCGTTGGTCAGCGTGGAAAAGGGGATGAGGGTGCCGGTGCGAAAGAGATCAAGTGCGGAAGGGATGTAGTAGCCGGCTTCGTCCCAGTAGTAGGGGAGGCGCAGCAGGGTCACATGGGTGAGGACCTGGAGCGCAAAGAAGGATAGGAGCAGCCCGGCAAACCGGAGCGAGGGTGAATGGAGGCCGGCTCGCCCCGGTTTGCGGAGGTTCAAACGACAGGGGGGTTACTGAACAGGGCGCGGGCCGAGCGGCTCGAGCGCGATGGGACCAAAGGTTTGTTCGTACTGGGCCAGGTTCTGCCCCAGGATGTTGAACAAGGCCTTGGCCTGCTGCGGGCTCAGGTAAATGCCCTGCTGGTTTTCGATAACGACGTCATCGGGCGAGGTGGGGTGCGCAAGGCCGAAAAGCAAAAAGATGTCCCAAACGCTGACACGGACCTGAACGCTGTTGGCGTAGGTTTCGCGATAGTTGGCGCCTTGGGTCACGGCAAAGGTGGGCTGGTTGGGTGAGGAACTCATAGTGCCCCTAGACTACACTGCCGGGCATGGAAGTGGGTGGTGCGAAAGGGGGGACTTGAACCCCCAAGGGTTACCCCGCCAGATCCTAAGTCTGGTGCGTCTGCCAATTTCGCCACTTTCGCGTGCTTAGAGTCTAGAACGGATTGGGTGTTTCTGAGAACCCCGCGCGCGCGGGGGCTCATGGTGATGTCGTTGAGGCTACCGCTGGCCACCGGCTGCACGAGGCGCAACCAGACGTGCGAACCGGACCTGCAACCGGACCTGCATTGGGGGGTGGGGCGGCGCGTTGCTCACATCGCGCCGCTGCCCAGCACCACTGTTTTGACAGTCTTGACGAGGATTTTCATGTCCAGGCCGAGCGACCAGTTGTCGATATAAATCAGGTCCTGCCGGATCCAGAAGTCAAAAGTCGTGTTGCTGCGTCCACTCACCTGCCACAAGCAGGTGAGGCCAGGCCGCACGCTGAAGCGCCGCAGCAGCCAGGCTTCTTCAAAACGCTGCACATCTCGCACAGGCAGCGGTCGCGGACCCACAAGCGACATTTCCCCACGCAAAACGTTGAGCAACTGCGGCAGCTCGTCAATCGAGGTCTTTCGCAGCAGTGCGCCCACCCGGGTCACCCGTGGATCGCGCTTGATCTTGAAGTTCGGCCCCTTTGCTTCGTTTCTGTGCTCCAGTTCCGCCTGCAGGGCTTCCGCGTTCACGACCATGGTGCGCAGCTTGTACATGCGAAAGCGCTGCCGGTGTTTGCCGTACCGCTCCTGCACAAAAAACAGCGGTCCTGGGTCGGTAACCAGGATCGCGATGCAGGCCGCCAGCAGGATCGGTGCCGAGCAAAGCAGCAACAAGGAGGAACCCACGATGTCGAGGAGCCGTTTCAGATGGCGTTGGTCGTCCATCTGGGTCACGCGGAGAGTCGTCAGCGCGTGGTGCTTGCGGCCATTGTGCCGTGAAGCGACGACGGTGGTGAATACATCCGCGGGATAGTGCGTTTCCACGCCGACGTTTTCCGCCACCCGGATCACTTCCTGGATGGCGTCGTAGCAGGACTTCACCGGCAGCCCGATCAGCACGGTATCGATGGGCTGGGTCCGAAGAAGGTGTTCCAGGTCGGCAATGCGGCCGATGTAGCGATCTTTCGCGAGATCCTTCCCGTGGTACACGTCATCGATGCAACCGACCAGCTCATAGGTTTCCGGGGCGTGGAGCAGGTTGTCAAGCAACACCTGCGCACGGGGTCCGGAGCCCGCGATCAGGCAGCGGCGCGGCGCGGCGATCCGCGGCGCGACATGGCCGTACAGCAGCCACGCAACTGTCAGGAGGAGTGACGCCGTGGCGAACAGCACCATGGTCAGAAAAGCGAAAGCACCGAAATGGAGCAGGTGCTGACCGCTGCCGGTGAAGCGGGGAAGCAGAAGCGCCGCGGCGGCGAGCGACGCCAGTGCGATGGCGCGCAGCTCCTGCACCATGTGCGTCCAGGGCCGCTGCGACAGCCTTGCCTGCCAGCTGAAGCACAGGTTCCAGATCGCAAACATGAGTGCGC
>CAXTYP010000313.1:0-3466 GCA_964248435.1 uncultured Acidobacteriaceae bacterium
TGGCGAGCCCGCCTTTGAGTCTTACCGGCGGTACCCAGCAATTGGGTGGTTCGGGAGAGGGTAGCTTTAGTGTGAGTTTCCCGATCGTGCAAGGCGGAACCATAGCGACCACGGCCGGGGGACTTGTTTCCGCGAGCGGAACTTTTATTAAGCTTGGGACTCCCGATTTGGGTTCTGGTTATCAGCTACCGCAACCTCGCACACTAGAACCGGCGACACTCAACAGCAAGTTCTTCGTCAACTTGTCGGGGCAAGGCAGCGACGGCTCCGCGCTTGCCGAGGCGGCACACTTCCAGTTTGCGGCTGCGGGCACCGTCACGGCGGATGTCACTTTGGCCGGCAACGGCACGCTCACGAATCTTCCGGGCTGGACTGGCACATACACACCATTCGATCCGAAAACCGGGCGTTCGGTGCTGACCTTGACCGATCCGGCGCAGCCGAATGCTGCCCCACAGGCCTTCAGCTTGTATGAGATCAATCAAGGGCAAACCTTGTATCTCGTATTTAATGGGCCGATTTTGTTGACGGGGCGAGCGGACCAGCAATAATCGCCGCGGCTCTTTCTTCGGGGCATTCGCGAAAGCCCGTTTACATAAACCTGCCTGTGCATGCACCAGGCGTAGACAAGAAGGAAGGTAAAGTTGCTATGAATATGAAACACGGCATTCTTAGTGTGACGAGTAGGAAATACTCTTTGGCTCTGCTGCTTGGCGCAGTATTCGTGCCCTTTCAAGGCGCACACGCACAATCCACCTGGAGCTTATATTATTTTTCCGGGTTATCCAACCACCACGCAATCGATAAGCGTTAGTGTTGAAACTCCGCCCGGTGTTTCCGAACCGCTCAGCCAAAGCGTGCCTTACTCTATCTCCGGTCCTGCTCCGTCATCCGCAACAGTGGCCAGCGGCAATGTGACATTGACAACCAGTGCATCGGTAAACCCTGCTTATGGAAGTTTTGCGGTGGGGCCGTTCGCAAAGCCATGAAATTACGCCGTATCCATCTCACCCGCTGGAAGCTGCACTCAATCGACGAATCTCGGCTGTACAACGACCTTTACAGTCACTCAGGCGCCCATGTTTACATACCCAAATACGTTATCTGGACAGTACACTTTCTATCTCACGGGGCAGGAAAAACTTCCGCAAGATGGTAACGGTCTCGTGGCGATTGCCGGTACGTTCACCGCGGATGGGCAAGGTCACATCACAGCGGGAACACTTGATGAGAACGGAGGCAGCGGGGTAGTGCAACTGTCGAAACTGACGGGTGCATACACCATCGATTCGACAACAGGCAAGGGAACGGTAACCTTGCAGCTGCCGGCAGGCGCACTTAGTTTTGTCTGTTATACCCAATACTCGCTGCAAACTGAACCTACCCCGAATGCTGGTTACTCCACTGTCGATGCGGCGATTGTTGCCGCCGGGGATCGCTGTTGAGTGGCTCGGGGCGTTTAGCCAACGCGGCAGTTGTCGACTATAACAGTTCCGGCAATCCGACGCCGATCGACTTCAGCCTGAGCGGAGAAAGCGCGTCCGGCAAGGGCGCGCTCAGCGGAATTACCTCGGTGACGCTTTCAAATGTATCCACGCAGGTGACAGGGCAGGCAGAGTTGATCGAGGATGGTACCGCTTCACTTTTCCCCAACATTACAGGGACGTCCACAATAGACCCGGTTACAAGGCGTTATACAGCCTTGCTGAATGGGCTGGGCCAGGCCCCAATGCACTTTGCTGTGTACAGCGGCACTTTCAGCAACGGCACAACCGTTTTCATTTCCCTCGACCCGCAGGGCTCCGCACCGCTTCTGCTGGGAACAAACGGAACAAGCCTGGCTTCGTATTCAGTCACTTATTAATCAGCTATTCCGGTCCCGAACGTTTCGTTCGGGCGGCCTCCCTCCCTGTGCACTTGCAGGGAGGGATCCTTTTTGTGTGAGTCGGCAGCGGCCGTCGACTCTCCATGGAACATGGAAGGCCTGTTTCGAAATGACATCAGCCCCTCCTAACAAAGTATGCACTCCGACTTATTCCGCCTTTGAGGTGACGCTAGCCGGCTGCGGCGTGCCGTCCTTCACGACTACCGGGTCCAGGAAAGGCATGGCCGCGCGCAGTTCCGCGCCTACTTTTTCGATGGGATGCTGCGCCTCGCCCTTGCGGATCTCGTTGAACGTCGTGTTACCCGCCTCGTTCTCCGCGATGAACTTTCGCGCAAATGTTCCATCCTGGATGTCCGCGAGAATGCGCTTCATCTCTTCGCGCACTGCCGGCGTCACCACTCGCTTGCCTGACTGGTAGTCGCCCCACTCCGCCGTGTTCGAGATCGAGTGCCGCATGTATGCCAGGCCCCCGCGATACATCAGGTCCACGATCAGCTTCAGCTCATGGAGACACTCGAAGTACGCGATCTCCGGCTGATACCCGGCGTCGACCAGCGTTTCAAACCCCGCCTTGACCAGCTCCGCCGTGCCGCCGCATAGCACCGCCTGCTCGCCAAACAGGTCGGTCTCGGTTTCTTCCTTGAACGTCGTTTCGATGACGCCCGCGCGGGTGCAGCCGATGCCCTTGGCATACGACAGCGCCAACGCATGCGCTCCGCCCGTCGCATCCTGCTCGATCGCGATCAGCCCCGGCGTGCCGCCGCCTTCGCGAAACACCTCGCGCACCCGGTGCCCCGGCGCCTTCGGCGCGACCAGAAACACGTCCACGTTTTCCGACGGCGTAATCGTTCCGAACCGAATGTTGAACCCGTGCGCGAAGACCAGCGCCTTGCCCGCCGTCAGGTTCGGCCCAATGTGTTCGGAATAAATCCCGCGCTGCAGCTCGTCCGGTGCCAGGATCATGACCAGGTCCGCCCACTGCGCCGCTTCAGCCACCGCGCTCACTTCGAGCCCTGCTTTGCGCGCCTTTTCCTCGGACTTTGACCCCGCCCGCAGCCCGATCCGCACCTCTACTCCCGAGTCCTTCAGGTTCAAGGCATGCGCGTGGCCCTGCGAACCATAGCCGATAATGGCCACTTTTTTGCCCTGAATGATCGACAGGTCCGCATCGTTGTCGTGATATGTTTTTGCCATCTTTGTTTCGGTATCCCTTCGGTGTGTGTGTGTTGCTGTATGGAGGAGCTTTGTCTGCGACCGACTGTTGAGAATTTCACGACAGCCAGGTTCCTGCGTTCTCGTTTAGTCCCGAAATCGCTGGTCTCCCGTGACATCGGGCTCCAGCACCTCGGCCTCGTGTTCCTCGCCCGCCACCCCCGGCATCCGCATCGCGCCCAACACGCGCGAGCCGTGCTTGCCGCGCCGCATCACCATGCGCCCGGTGCGCGCGACTTCCAGCACGCGGTCCCCGCTTTCTTCGAGCACCTGGATGAGCCCCTCGATCTTGCTCTCGACGCCGGTGATTTCGATCATGAGTGACTCGGTCGCGAGGTCCACGATGCGCGCGCGGAACACCTCGACCAG
>CAXTYP010000314.1:0-3449 GCA_964248435.1 uncultured Acidobacteriaceae bacterium
GGGGGTCCCTGATAATCAAGAGAATACATGTGAGAAAAACAAGAGCAAAAACCGCAGGGTCGACCCAGTTAAATCCATTGCGGGCGCTTCAACATGGACGTTCAACGCCCCGCTATGTTCACGATACCCGCCTTGCCTGCCAAGTCCACCGTTCAAAGCGCGAACAGCGCCTGAGCCGTGCTGAACGGGGAAGTGGGTGGGGTGAACGGGGACCTACTGCGAGTGGTGGAACCACTTCCGCTTCACATCCGGCCAGAACTCCTCGAAAAGATCGCCGGCCCCCAGGGCCACAAGCGAGGTACCCCAGGTGCGGAACACCACCCCCGCGCTCCGGCTGCGGTCGGGGTAGTAGGCCTGGGTCAGGGCGGCGCCCATGCCGCGTCCCAGCACGTCAGACGTGTTGAAGGTTCGGTGGCCCGAGTCCGTTTGCGTGATAAAGACCCTGCGAACAACGTGTTCCGTCCGAGAAAAGTAGCTGCCATAGGCCTGGCGGTAGTAGCGCGGATCCTGGTGGAGCAGGATGGGTAGAAAACTGTCCGAGATTTCACGCGAGATCAGCTGCCGCAATGCCGCCTCACCCACACGGTCACCGAACCCGGCAGCATCCGTCCCCAGTTTCGGGTTGGTGTTGCGCCACACCCCGTAACCGCCCGAGTAAAGATCAGGAACCAGCGTGGTCACTGGCCGCAGCTCCTCATGCAAAGGGAACAGCAATTTTTGACGAACGTGAAAGGGCGGAATCTTTTCCCCAGGCTCCACCACGCCCGACCACTCTCGCTTGTTCAGGGCTTCGACGGTCGGGGGGCGCGTCGCGGGCACCGGGACATGGGTCGGCGGAGTTGGCGGTTGTTGTCCCAGCGGCGGCGGCGGTGGCGCGTCAGGCACGTTCTGCGCATGGCCCGTGGTGACCGCAACGGCAAGCACACCCGAAAAAACGATCCGTGCCATTCGTGCGATCTTTCCGAGGCGGGGTTGATAATTCAAAGCGACTCCTTGCTGCGCTGCCTTATTTCCAAATGGCGGTCATGCCCCGGCAAACCAATCCCTGCCGGGAGCTCACCGGGATGAAACGCGTACGCTTTTGCACGACGTTCTCTCCCCCGGGCGTCCATACTGTTGTGGAGGCCAGCGAGATGAAGCACCCACACCTCAGGCAACGCACAGACCTTTGGAGTACGCGATGGCTCCGGCTCTTCCGGCGACCGACCGTTACAATCCTGCTGACTGGAACGGGATTTTGATGCACGTGCTCTCGGTCAGGACGCATTCGTTTCCCGCCACGGAGCAGCCCGGAGGCTGCATAGTGCCGTTCACCGTACAGGCGCACATAAAGGCACTCCCCCGGCGCGCGTCGCTCCTTGCACTGCTGCTGCTCATCGGCTGCGGGCACAGGCAGGCGGCCGTATACGCGCCGGCACCGCCGCCGCCACTTGCAACCCAGTCGTCCGCCGAGCCGCCATACAAAACATTTCCCCGGAGCTCGTCTGAAGCATCACCCGGAGCATCACCTGGAGCATCAACTAGGACCGGGGCCGGGGGGCCGCCTGCGACAGCCACGCCATCGTCGTCAAGCACGATCGTGGCCGCCGACACGCCCGAGGACCAAGCGTTTGTGGAAGGGCACGCGCCCATCTGGACGCAGACCGGCATCGCCAGCTGGTACGGGCCGCCCTACGACCGGCACAAGGGTGCCAACGGCGAAATCTACGATCAGAACATGCTGTCCGCCGCTCACCGCGAACTGCCGCTTGGCTCGCTGCTGCGCGTGACCAACCTGCGCACCGGGCAAAGCTCCGTCATGCGCGTGACTGATCGAGGCCCTTTTGTGCCGGGTCGCGTGCTTGACCTGTCGCTGGCCTCCGCCAAGGCTATCGGCGTGTGGGCACCGGGGACTGCCACGGTGCACATTGAAGTGTTCGCCGCGCCTAAACCCATCGGGCAGGGCGGACGCTGGTGCGTACAGATCGGCGCGTTTCACAGCGAAGCGAAGGCAATGGCCTTGCAACGGGAGTTGCAGCGTCGCTACACCACCGCCAATGTCATCGAGTTCACCGGGCCCACGGGCCACTGGGTGCGCATCCGCCCGGTAGGCGACGACAAGGCTCGCGCCGAGGAGATCGAAGCCAGCGTGCAGCCGGAAGAAGGCGCGCCATACCTGACGCGGCTCGACTGAATGGCTGTTTCCCGCTCCGCGTGGGAGCGCTTGCCAAGCCGTGCCTAGATCGAGATCAGGTGCCGGTAGATGGCAGCGAGCGACAATGTTCCCACCAACACCCACAAAATTACACCCTGCACCAGCGGCTTCACGCCTACCTTGCGCAGGGTCTCCCGTGAAATGCCGGTGCCGATCAGGAACAGAGTCGCCACGAGGCCCGACCGCCCCAGCCCTTGCAGGGCATGCCACGCAGGAGCCAGCCTGGGTACATACGTCGCCAGCGCGGCGGCCCCGCAAAACAGGGCGATAAACCACGGCAGTTTGACACTTCCGCTCTTTGTTTTAGGGTGCCTGAACCGGGCCATCCAGCCCGCTGTCAGCAGCGACACAGGAACAATCCACAGCGCCCGCGCCAGCTTGACGGTTGTTCCAATCGCGAGTGACTCCTTGCCGTACCGGGCGGTTGCGCCTACAACCGAGCTTGTGTCGTGGATCGCAAGTGCTGCCCACAACCCGAACTGGTGCTGGCTCAGGTGAAACGCCGCGCCAATCGACGGAAAAATCAATAGCGCGACCGAGTTCAGCAGAAATACCGTTCCCATCGCGATGCTGATTTCCTCCTCGCTGGCGTCGCTGATGGGCGCAATCGCCGCAATGGCACTGCCGCCGCAGATTGCGGTGCCCGCCGTGATCAGGAACGATGCCCGGCCGCCGATCTTGAGCAGCGACCCCAGCAAAAGACCAAACGCCATCGCCACGCTGATGCCGATCGCGCTGTAAACAAACCCGGAACGGCCCGCCTCAAGCACCTGCCGCAGGTTCATGCCAAAGCCGAGAGCCACGACGGAGGCCTGCAGCAGGAACTTGGCGAGCGCGGTGCTTTCGGAGCGCAAGGGGTGCTCCACCGCAAAGCCGAACGCGATGCCGCCGACCAGCGCCACGGGTGGTGAAACGAGGCCGCTGCCCGCGAGCAGCAGGCCCAGCAGAAAAACCGTCTTGCTATGGAGAACCTTCATCTCCTTCGAGCTTCGGCCTCTGGTGCGCCGCCGTCCAAGTCGAAATTCTTATGGCCCATAACGCCCGCTCGCCGGGTGTCGTAACGGGACAGCTATGCTGGATTCATGGTCCTTGCCGGTCCCGCGTACACGCTGCCGCCCGACCTCCTCCTCAAGGCGCGCGCCTTGTCGCACCTGCGCACGGCGCTCTACTTCGGAGACACGGCCTGGACATTGCTCGCGTTGGGCCTGCTGTTGCGGCTGCGCGTGGGCGCGGGTATCGCGGAGTGGGCAGCCCG
>CAXTYP010000315.1:0-3429 GCA_964248435.1 uncultured Acidobacteriaceae bacterium
GCCCGTGAAGGAGAAGCTGCCATTCGGGTAAACATCCGGGTGCGTATTGATCTGGTCCGCGTGAAAGCCCACTCCAAAGGACAACAGGTGTTGTCCGCGAACCCGGGACACGTCGTCAGTAAGCTCGAACATGTTTTCAGCCTGAGACAGGCTCGTCACCGGCGTGCCCATGGTGAAGTCATTGAAAACTATGTTCTCGACTCCCTCGATCTCCGGTGCCCCCGCAACAATGCCCGTCGAACCGGCACCCGTGACAAAGCCCTGCGAAGCAAGCGAGACGCCCTGCCCGCCGACTGGCTGGCCCACAGCGGCGGCATTTCTCAGGTAGCTGATGTGCCCCGTGTTGACGGTGCGCGTACCAAGGGTGGAGGTGAGGCTGGCGGCATAAAGCTGTGCGCGGCCGACGTTGCGCGCGCTGAAGCCCGGCACACTGGCGCCGCCCTGCGCGGTGGGGTAGGGGTTCAGGAGGTCGTAATCGTCCAGAAATCCATACAGCGCCAGCGCGCCCGCACGGGTGTTCCGGTCAAGCCGAAGCGCACCCTTGTTGTCGCGAACTGTTTGTGCCTCGCCCGAAGTACCGAAGGTGTTTGTACCCACGCCTAGGTTCGGCGTCGGGATGTAGGGGAGCAACTGCTTGGCCGGTGCCGACCATGCACTCTCCGGAATGACGCCATGGGAAAAAACCTGGGTGTACGGTTCACCGGCGGCCACCCGGTAGCCGAGCCGCTGTGAAAGTGTCTGCCCCCAGGCGTCGCCGCTCACGTTTCCGGTCAGCGAGGCGAGCCTGTCACCGAAGTCGCCCGAGCGGTTCGCGGGCGAAGGCACGGCGATCGCGCCCGTATCGATGCCCTGGGTCCGCCGGGTGCTTCCTTCATCGACGAAAAACCTCCATCGCGAGTGGGGCACCGGGCCGCCCAGTGTGCCTCCGAATTGGTTGCCGTGAAATGGCGCTCGCCGGAGCGAGAAGTAGCTGCGCGCATCAAGCCCGGTGTTGCGGAAGTAGTTGTAAAGCGTCCCATGCAGGCGGTCGCCACCCGACCGCGTGGCCACCTCGACTTGTCCGCCGCTCCCGTTGCCGAGCCTGGCATCGAACGAGTCCGTGAGCACCCTGAGTTCCGCGATGGAGTCGAGGGTGGGCACGACGGCGATGCCCATGTTCACGTCCTCCTGCGCGTCGCTGCCATTGACGCGAAAGGTGTTGGCTGTTTCTCGCTGGCCGCTGACGGAAAGCGCACCGATATCAAGGTCGCCCGAGGGAGGGGTGCTCCCGACGCCGCTCATCACCACGGCGTTCGGCTGCGCGGAGCTGGCCGGCACTACCCCCGGGGTGATCGCCAATAGGCTGGTGAAGCTGCGACCGTTCAGGGGTAGCGCGGCAAGCTGCTGCTGTTCGACGGCAAGGCCGCCCTCGGTTTCTCCCGGGTCGAGCCGGCCCCCGCCTGCCGCACTCGTCACGGAAACGCTTTCGGAAGCTGCCGCAAGGGCGAGGTGAATCGGTGGGAGAGGCACCCCGCCAATCACACTCTCGCTGAAAGGCTGAAACCCGGGCAGCGACACCGTGAGCCGGTATTGCCCACCCATGGCCGCAGCGATCGTGAAATGGCCACCGGCAACACTTTTAGTTTCCTGCGCCGGCAGTTGACCCGCGGCCAGCGGCTGCGAGCGTACGACGGCCCCATCGACCGGCGCGCCACTCGGATCGAGCACCACGGCACTCATAGTTGTTTGCTGACTGGTTTGCGCCTGCGCAGGCTGGAAGCGGCAAAGAAGCAACAGTGCGGATGCGAACCGCAACTGCGTGGAGTTCGGGAACGACATAGCTGCCTTGGTGACAGCACGCGACCGTTCGCCTAGAATCGCTCTAGCACGTGGCGCCCGCTGCGTGTTCTGGATGGGTTCCTCGTTTACCGGCCAAGGTGGGAGGGGAACCCGTCTGCTCTTGTTGACTCAGCCCCTTGAATATACGACACGAATGGTCCGGGTTCAAGGATGAGCCCCCCTTTGGCGAGAGCGCGTCTGCTATCAGGAAGTGTCTGGCGGCTGCCGGCGACCTGTGGCTGATCTATTTTCGGTACCCTGTTATCCACCTGATTCAGGCACCGAATGTTCCAGGCGGCTGCGTCCCATGCCATAATCGCGAAAGAACACAGGGACTCGCTGGCATGCCTGGGAGAGTTCGGACGTGAGTGAATACGGCCGCGATGACGTGCTTCGGATATTTGGGATCGGGGAGCGGCAGCTCCGTATGTGGGAGCGAGATGGGCTGGTCGCCTGCGCCGACCGTTACAGCTTTCCCGACCTGGGCCGCCTCCAAAAGTTGCGCGAGCTCCGTGCGATGCAAGTTCCTTCCGGTTGTATTCGCGATGCTGTGTCCGCCATGCGCGCTGTGTCCGGCTTGTCAGAGCCGTTAGTGGAAGCCGGGCTTGAGATCAGGTCCGAGGGGGGGAGAAAAGGGGCGCGACGGCTCCTGTTCCGTCACTCCGGCGCGGTGGTTGAGCCAATCGCGGGGCAGTACCTGCTGGATTTCAGCGGAGGTGACAAGCGGTCGATTGCGCCGATTACCCAGCGGCTGCTATCGCCCCGGCAGCGCGACGCGGAAGCCCTCGCCTTGTTTGCCGAAGCGGTGCGTCACGAAGAAGCTGGGCGGCTCGAAGAGGCCATCTCCGCCTATGAAGCCGTGCTGGGTTTGTTGCCCGGTCACCCCCCTTCGGCCATCAACCTGGGCACGATCTTCTATGGAAGGCGCGACTACGGGCGCGCCGAGCAGTTCTACCGCATGGCCACGGAAGGCGACCCAGGTTACGCGCTTGCCTTTTTCGACCTGGGCAACGTGCTGGATGAGTTGAAACGCATGCCGGACGCGATCGCGGCTTACCGCCGCGCGATCGCCCTGCAGCCCGGCTATGCGGACGCCCACTACAACCTGGCACTGGCGCTGGAGCGGCATGGTCAGCGGCGGTCGGCACTGGGGCACTGGACCGTGTATCTGCGGCTGGAGCGAAGCGGACCGTGGGCGACCCGTGCTCGCGCGCAACGGCGCAAAACCCTGGCACTGATCGGGATGCAACTTGTGCAGGGAGCGCGGGGAGCGGTGGCGCAGCCCGCGACAGCACCCCCTTTGCTTCGCGTGATCTAGGGCAGGGCGGCGACCGGTGTAAGCGCGGACCTGTAAAAGCACCTTTAAAGCCTATCTCAAAGGGCGTACCCGGCAGCTGGAGCACGCTGCTTTTCGAAACAATCTTGGCGAAAACAACGCA
Organism: uncultured Acidobacteriaceae bacterium; assembly: GCA_964248435.1. Taxonomy (GTDB): domain Bacteria; phylum Acidobacteriota; class Terriglobia; order Terriglobales; family Acidobacteriaceae; genus EB88. The sequence goes on from CAXTYP010000315.1 coordinate 3,258, forward strand.
GATCGCGCGTTGCATAAAACCGGGAGATTGCAGCTGTTGGAAAGGCAAAGTGGGCCGATAAGGGCTTGGAGCGCAACGCTCGGAGACAACTCCCGTGGCCAACCCAAACCCTGCCGCCTCCCATTTCGCTTCCCAGCCTGCCTCCCGGCCTGCCCTCGCCCCGGTGATCCCC
>CAXTYP010000316.1:0-3421 GCA_964248435.1 uncultured Acidobacteriaceae bacterium
CCCTCGACGAGGGCGAACTGTGGCCTCAAACGACCGTTTGAAGCAAAAGCAGGCTGAACAAAAACTCGGCTGCCGTCGGAGCGACGGACACGAAGATAAAGGCGGACAGAAGCAGATTCACAGTATTTCCCCTTGAAGGCAAATACCGAGTCACCTGTGCCAAGCCGTATTTGGTAGCCGGGTTGGTAGCCAGGCTTCTAAGCTATTGATTCTAAAAGTATGGCGGAGAGAGAGGGATTCGAACCCCCGATACCCGTAAAGGTATGGCTGATTTCGAGTCAGCTGCATTCAACCGGGCTCTGCCATCTCTCCGCGGTCCGCATGGCTGCGGCTGAAGCGAATTTTACCATGGAGTGTGCGCCGGAAACACGGGCGCCCGTCGGCTACCGCCCGGCGCTGCTAGTATCGGCAGCATGGCCCCAGGCACGCTAGCAGCCCAGCGAAAACAGCTGCCCATCTCCGGCTGGAAAGCTCGTTGCGAGCCGTGGGTCTCGCTCGGAGTCTATCTTGCGCAGTCCGAGGTGCATACCTACGCTTTTTCGGTTGCAGCCAATGCGATCTTGTCGTTGTTTCCTTTTATCGTGCTGATGTTTACGATCGCGCGTAGCGTCTTCCATTCGCAATCCATGGTTGAGGTCATCGGCGACATGCTGCACTACTTTCTGCCGGCGAACCAGGACTTTGTTGTGCGAAATATGAGCCTGCTGGTGCATCCGCATGGCGGCGTGCAGGTGCTCTCGTTCCTGACACTGCTGGTCTCCTCGTCGGGCGTCTTTTTGCCGCTTGAGGTGGCGCTGAACCGGGTGTGGGGCATCGAGCATAACCGTTCGTACCTGAAGAACATGCTGCTTTCCCTCGGGCTGGCTTTTCTGGTCGGCATGCTCGCATTATTCTCGGTTGGCCTAACCGCGCTGCAAACGCGGTTGCTGACCTTTGTTTTTTTCGGACACACACAAAACTTCATCTTCAATTTGTTGGCGCACTCGTTTCTTCAGCTCACGGCGGCTTTCCTATCCGTAACGTTGTTCTTCCTGGTGTACTGGCTGCTTCCCAACCGCAGGCTGCCCGTTACGGCCGTGCTGCCGACCGCGATCGTCGTAGGCCTGCTATGGGAAGCGGCCAAGGTGGTCTACGTGCATGTGCTGCGCTGGATGGATTTACAGGCCGTGTATGGGCCATTCGCTGTATCGGTCGGGCTGATGATGTGGGCATTTGTGACCGGGTTGTTGTTGCTGGCAGGCGCCCATTTTTCCGCAACGCGCCACGCTCGCGCGCTTCTGCGTTCGAAGGAGAGCGAACCTAGCGAATCGTGAACGCCTTCACGGCGATGGCGCTGGGCGATGGGCCGGAGGCAAGCAGGGTAAACAGTGTTCCATAGACCGGTCTGCGGTGCAGGTCTCGGCTGAAGGTGCGCAGCACTGACACATCGCCGGATCGCACGTCGGCGGCAAGCAGCAGGTGGCCATCGGCGGAGAACGCCAGCGTTCCGGGCGCGGAGCCGGTATGCACCGTGTTGATCAGTTTTCCGTCATCGATCGAGTACACCGCGACGGTGTCCGCGTCCTGGTTCGCCACCCATAGCAGGGCATTGTCCTGGCTGGCGATCGCAAACACAGGACTTGCGCCGATCAGCGAAGCTCCGCCGACCTCGCTGGTCCCCGTTGCGATCTCGGAAAGTGTGTCGGAGCCCTGGTTGCTGACAAAAAGCTCGCCGCCATCGGGCTTGAGTGCCAGGTGAACCGGCCGGCGGCCGACGTCGAGAAATGTGAGCAGACGATCACCCGCGGGCGCGGTGCGGGCGCGCTTGCCCGGGGCGGCCTGGAGGCCCACGACCATCACCTGGTGGCCGCCCGTGCATGCCACCAGGACCTTGCTTGAGTCAGGCAGCACCGCCAGGCTGCCAGCCCCGGGGCAGCCGTTGAAGGTAGCCCGGAGAGTGGGCAGGTTGCGATTCAGACTGAGCAGGCTGAGGCTGCCGGCGGCCCGGTTCGCCACAATCAGCGTTTCGCGATTGGGTGAGATGGCGAGTGCTGCCGGCTGTTCGCCCACGCCGGCCACGCCCAAAACCTTGCGTGTGTGCAGGTCAATTACCGTTATGTTGTTGGCCCCGGCATTGGCCACATACAATCGATCGCCATCCTCTGCCATGGCCGAGGGTTGAACCCCGAGGGGCAGCCGCGCCACGATGCGATTGGTTTCTGCGTCAACGATCGCCAGTGAGCCCCGGCCTCCGCTGACGCCCGAAACAGCGACATACACCTCGTTCACGGCAGGGCTGGCCAGCACCGCCGTGGGGTGCGGACCTACAAGCAAGGTTGACTGCGGACGCAGGTGGACCAGGTCCAGGACGGAAACCGTGTCACCGCCGCTGTTGGCGACATAGGCGTACTCGCGGTAGCCCGGAGGGTAGTCGGGGAAACGGCTGGTGCGGCAGCCTGCGATCAGGGTGAGAAGAAGCAGGGCGAGCCGGGTTGTGCGGGTGCGCGACGGCATGAAGGGGTCTTTCCCGACTGGAACGTGGCGGTGCGAACAGTTGCAGCGAAACGACGCAGGCCGCGCGGAGGGCGCGGCCTGCGTGGCACACCGCACCTAGAATGCCAGGGTCTCGACCGGTGTCAATTTTTGCGCGTGCGTGTTTAGCGGAACATGACGCCCGACAATGGCGGCGATCTGCGAAGCCTCGGCCATCAGCTGCGTGAACTGCTCCGGATACAAGGATTGTGCGCCGTCCGACATCGCGCGATCGGGTTGATTGTGCACCTCCACAATGAGCCCATCGGCCCCGCAGGCGACCGCGGCCCGTGCCATGGAAAGCACCTTGTCACGCTTGCCGGTGCCGTGGCTCGGGTCCACCACGATGGGCAGGTGCGAAAGCTGCTGGGCGGCCGGAACCACGCTCAGGTCGAGCGTGTTGCGGGTATGGTCGGCAAAGGTCCGGATGCCGCGCTCGCACAGGATAACTTCGTAGTTGCCTTCGCTCATGATGTACTCGGCCGACATGAGCAGCTCTTCGAGCGTGGCCGACATGCCGCGCTTGAGCAGCACCGGCTTGCGCTTGCGCCCGGCGGCACGCAGCAGTGAATAGTTCTGCATATTGCGCGCGCCAATCTGGACCACATCGGCGTAGTCGACGATAAGGTCGAGCGCTTCCTGGTCAATCGCCTCGGTCACAATCCGCATGCCGGTCCGCTCGCGGATCTCGGCCATGATGATCAGCGCTTCTTCGCCCAGTCCTTGGAAGGCGTACGGTGAGGTGCGCGGCTTGTAGGCACCACCGCGGAAGAACTGCGCCCCCGCAGCCGCCACGGCGTCGGCTGTCGCAAACGCCTGTTCGCGGCTTTCAATGGAGCAGGGACCGGCGACCACCATCAGGTCGCGGCCGCCCACGGTGACCTCTGCCCCGCCATTGACGCCGGGGAAG
>CAXTYP010000317.1:0-3391 GCA_964248435.1 uncultured Acidobacteriaceae bacterium
CATCACCGAGCGCCGGCTGCCCTGGAGCTCCCTGCCGCCCGGGGGCCGCGCCGAGCCGGTTCGCTGGGTGCCCGGCGATGCTTCCATGCTGCTGCCAGGCGATGTGTACAGCACCGTGCTGTGCGACATGCCGTGCTCGGGCACTGGCACCCTGGGGCGCAATCCTGAGATACGCCACCGCCTGAATGAAGCGGGGCTGGCTCGACAGGGGGAGCGGCAGCGAGCCATTCTCGCCTCGGCGCTCCGGACGCTTCGGCCCGGCGGCAGGCTCGTGTACTCGACCTGCTCGCTCGAGCCCGAAGAAAACGAGGCGGTGGTGGAAGCGGTGCTCGCTGGGCTGCCCGGCATCGTGCTCCGTCCAATCGCGCCGGAGCTCGACGCCTTGCTGGTAGATGAAGTGTTGACCCCCGAGGGTCACGGGGCGCTGCTCGGGACGGCCCTGGCCGGGCCCTATCTGCGCACCGTGCCGGGCGTGCACCCTTGCGACGGCTTTTTCGCGGCGCTGCTCGTCCGCGCCTGAACCCGGCCCGGACCGGTTGTCAGGCGGCAGACCCGGCTACACTAGGAATTGCGCTACCTTTGTCGCATCTCAGTTACTGACCAGCCATGGCCACCACCCTCCCTTCCATCCCGGTGCTTCCCCCTCCGCCGCTCGTAGGCGAACCGGCTTCGGAGCCAGTTCCGGGCTTGTTCGACAAGTTTGGACGGAGCATCACGGACCTGCGTATGTCCGTCACTGACCGGTGCAACTACCGGTGCGTCTACTGCCGCGCCGGCGAGTCCGCAACCCCTCCCAGCGAGCTGCCGCTTGAGGACTACCTGCGCATCGCACGGGTTTTCGCCTCGCTCGGCATCGAAAAAGTCCGGCTGACCGGGGGCGAGCCCCTTTTGCGACGCGGCCTGGTCGATCTCGTCCGCAAGCTCGCCGAGTTGCGAACCCCTTCCGGCCATCCGCTTGACCTCGCGCTGACCACGAACGGCCACCTGCTGGCGACCCTTGCCGCCCCGCTGCGCGAAGCCGGTCTCAACCGGGTCACCGTGAGCATGGACGCGGTCGAGCCCGCGACCTTTGCGCGCATCACCCGTGTGCCGGGCTCGTTTGAGCACGTCCTGCGTGGCGTGCGGGCGGCGCAGGCTGCGGGTCTGGGGCCTGTCAAGATCAACTGCGTCGTGTTGCGCGGCTGGAACGAAGACCAGATCGTACCGTTTGCCGAGTTCGCCCGCACCGAGGGCGTCATCGTCCGCTTTATCGAGTTCATGCCGCTCGAGGAAGACCGCATCTGGGCTCCTGATACGGTGGTGGGGTTGCCGGAAGTGCTCCAACGTCTGCGCGCGTTCCGGCCCGTGGTGGCGCTGCCGGCCAACAACCCGAGCGAAACAGCCCGGCGCTACACCTTTGACGACGGGGTCGGCGAAATCGGCGTGATCGCGCCCGTTTCGCAGGCGTTTTGCGGTGCCTGCAGCCGTGTGCGCGTCACCTCCGACGGCAAGATTCGTACCTGCCTTTTTTCGCACTTCGACCACGATCTTCACGGCGTGCTGCGCCGCGGGGGAACGGATGAGGACCTCGCAGCATTTATTCGAGTCGCCATCGGCAAAAAAGAGGCCAGGCACCATATCGGCGAGCAGGGATTTCTGCAGCCCGGGCGCACCATGGTCCACATCGGCGGCTAGCTCGTACTCGGCTCGAGTTCCCGATCCGGCAGGAGCCGTTCTGATTCGGGAAGTTGCATCTTTCCTCCCGGCAGTTCCGGCGTAATACTTCCGGCCGGCCTTGTAACCTGTCCTTATGCCGGTGCTCCGCTCCACCTTCATCTCGCTTTCCCGCAATCAGCCGTTGCGACGTTTTTCCGAGGTGTCTCCTGCGGGATTGCGCGTTTCGTCCCGCTTTGTGGCCGGGCTTGAAGTGCCGCAGGTGCTCCTGGCCACCGAGGCGCTCAGCCGGGAAGGCTTGTCGGCCACGCTCGACAGCCTCGGAGAAAACGTCCATACGCCGGAAGAAGCGCGACGTTCGGCCGCCATCTATCACCAGCTGCTCGACAGCATCGCCGAGCGCGGCCTCGATGCCAATGTCAGCGTCAAGCTGACGCAGATGGGCATGGACCTGGGCGATGGGCTGGCGGAAAGCATTGTGGCCGAACTGCTGGAGCATGCATCGGCGAGTCAGACCTTTGTGCGTATTGACATGGAAGGCTCGGCGTACACGCAGGCGACGCTGGACCTGGTTTGCCGCCTGCACCGGCGCTTTCCGGGCGGCGTCGGTGTGGTGATCCAGTCATATCTGCGGCGTTCTAAGAGTGATATTGCCGCGCTTCTGGCCGAGGGCATACGCATTCGCCTGTGCAAGGGGGCTTACCAGGAACCCGCGTCCATCGCTTTCCCGGACAAGCGCGAGGTGGACGCCAACTACCTGCGCCTAGCCGGGATGCTGCTCGGCAGCGGTGTTTACCACGGTATTGCTACCCACGACCCCAGGATGATCGAAGGGACGGAGCGGCTGGTCGAGGAGCGCGGGATCGACCGCGGGAGTTTTGAGTTCCAGATGCTTTACGGCATCCGGCGCGACCTCCAGCGATCGCTCGTCGCGCGCGGCTATCGGGTACGCATCTACGTGCCTTTCGGCCGCGAATGGTACCCCTACTTCATGCGGCGCTTGGCGGAGCGCCCCGCCAATGTACTGTTTCTGGCGCGGAATTTCTTTCGTGCCTGAAGCGCGGCCCTGCCCGGCAAGGCCGCGCACCATGCCGGGGCCAGCGTACGGAAGGCAGCTTCCCATGCACCGTGCAGCTCCGGGGCCCCTGAGAGATGCGGGATCACTGCGGAGGGTAGTACGGCTCGATCGATAGGAGGTTGGCGAGCACGGAGCGCTCACGCGGTGAGTATTCCGCCCCGTAACGGGCGGACCCGAGCACGGCTTCGCGCTGCTCCGGCGGCAGCACACGCAGCTCGCGAAAGGCTTGACGAACGGCGTCGCGACGCTCAGGCGCCATTTCCCTCAGCGACTCACTGGCTTCGCGGATCCCGTCCTGTTGCCTGGGCGGCAAGGCTTCAAACCGCTCGTTGCGCTCGAGCATGCGCTGCCGCTGGGCTGGGGGCGCTGTGTCAAGCCGGTGTAGTCGATTGATGAGCTGCTGCTGCTGCTCTTCAGGCAGGCGCGCAAAGCCCGGCTCGCGGCGCAACGCATTTTCCTGCTGCGCAGGGTCTTGGGCGCTGTGCTGGGCAAACCACTGTGGCAGATGCTGGCCGCTACCCGGCCGGGCTCCGCCTGGGCGGTAGCCTCCGGACGGGCGCGACAAGCCGCGCGGCTGCCCCCCTCCCGGGCTGCCCGCCGGTGCACTGGCTTGCGGGGCCGGGCCGCCGGGCTGAGGGCTCACCTGGGCATGGATGGAGC
>CAXTYP010000318.1:0-3390 GCA_964248435.1 uncultured Acidobacteriaceae bacterium
CACGCGGCCGCGTGAAGTCGCGGTTGCCGGGCCGCATGAACAAGGGCTCCGTCGGGTTGGGCTGGGGCTCGGGCGGCAGGCCCGAGGCTGTTTGCTTGATGCTGGGGCTGGCCGGCGGCGTTGTGCCCGGCTGACCGGCGGCCGCGGCGGGAGAAGGCTGCTGGGTCTGCAATGGAGAGGCCGGCAGGAGTTGCGGGGAAAAGGCTGCCGCAGAGATCGCGACCAGGGCCGCGGCGCGTAGCTGTTTGAAGGGAGTAGCTTTTGTGCTCCGTGCCTGCTTGCCGTCCTGCTTGCCGTCTGGGTACATCCGTATCCTTATGGTCGCGCTTGTTCCTACGGGAAAGAAGGCCTGGCCAAAACGGCTGCCGCCGCCAGTGATTCCCCGCGAGTATAACCCACGCGAAGAGATGCTCCGCAGGAGGAAACGGCTCAGATCTCCGCTACCCTCGTAGCGTGGACCTCCTTGTTAATGCCGCGGAATGCAAGATTTGGAAGCTGACCCTGTGCTACGACGGCTCGCCGTTTGCCGGTTGGCAGGTGCAGCCGGGCCGCCCCACCTTGCAGGGTTCTCTGGCCGAGGCGATCCGGCGCGTGACCGGAGAAAGGGTGCTGCCGCAGGGCTCTGGCCGTACGGATGCCGGGGTCCATGCGCTGGCGCAGGTGGCCTCTGTGGCGTTGCGCAGCCCGGTGCCGCCCGGAAATCTCGTCCGGGCGCTGAACCATGCCCTGCCACCTTCCATCCGTGTTTTGCGGGCCGAGCACGCGCCGCCCGGCTTCCATGCCCGCCACAGCGCGGTTGCGAAAACCTATGAGTACCGCGTGTTTCGCGCTGCCCTGTGCCCGCCCTGGCTGGCACCCTATGTGCACGCGTACACCTTTCCCCTGGCGCTTGCGCCCATGCAGGCGGCAGCGCGGCTGGTGCTGGGCACCCACGATTTCCGCTCGTTCCAGGCGCACGAGCCCGAAGCAAGCGCCCGCGCTGACCTCGGTGTTCATGGCACCGAACGCTCCTCGGTCCGCACGCTTTTTCACTCGGGGTGGAGCGAACCGGAACCGGCGCTGCTGGTGTACCGGGTAGCAGGCTCCGGCTTTCTGCACCACATGGTCCGCAACCTCGTCGGCACCTTTCTGGCCGTGGGGCGGGGGCATATCGCCCCGGAAGCATTGCCGGCGATCCTGGCCCGGAAGCAGCGCGCTGCCGCCGGGCCGACCGCGCCCGCCTCTGGATTGTGGCTGCATTCGGTCGAGTACCCGGCTGAGCAGCAATGCTAGGCTTCAAACATCGCAACTGACCCTACCGGTCAACTATCCAGACAAACCGCTACTGACGACCGCCACTGATGAGCAGCTCCGCCACCCCCACTACCGCCTCCGCGCAGATCGGCCACATCGCTTCCCAACGCGCGGTGCATGCAGCGCTGGGCTGGCTGCATCTGCACGAGCAGCAGATCATGCGCTGGCAGGCAGAATGTGTGGCGATCGCCGCGCCGCCGTTCGCCGAAGGGGCTCGCGCCGAGTGGATCGCCGAGCAGTTTCGCCGGCTGGCCCTGGACGACGTACACCTGGATGCCGCCGGCAATGCCCTGGGCAGCCGCGGCTCGGCGGGTTCTTCGGAGCTGCCGGGTTCGCCGGCTCCCGTGATCCTCCTGTCGGCGCATCTGGATACTGTTTTTCCCGGCGACACACCACTGGCGCCTGCCGTGCAAAACACGCGGCTCCATGCGCCGGGAGCCTGCGATAATGGCGCGGGACTGGCGGGGCTGCTGGCGATTGCCGCCGCGCTCGGACATGCCGGGGTAGCTTCGGGCTGCCGCATTGTGTTTCTGGCGAATGTTGGCGAAGAGGGCGAAGGCGACCTGCGCGGGGTCCGGCAGGTTTACGCGCACGCGCCGTGGCGGGACCGTATTGCAGCGCACCTGGTGCTGGATGGGGCGGGGCAATCGGTAGCGGTCACAGGGGCACTCGGCAGCCGGCGTTTTGAAGTGTCGCTGGCGGGCGCAGGGGGCCACTCCTGGACGGACGCCGGCCGTCCCAACCCGATTGTGGCGCTCAGCGACGCGATCACACGGCTCCGCCAGCGGCAGTCCTCGCTTTCAACCACTCGCGAAACGGCGGAGCGGATGCGGCTCGAGGCGCCGCTCTTGCCTCCAGAGCGGATGCGGCTCGAGGCGCCGCTCTTGCCTCCAGAGCGCACGCGGCTCGAGGCGCCGCTTTTGCCTCGGCCGCGCAGCACCTGGAACATCGGCGCCATCGAAGGCGGCTCAGCAGTGAATACGATTCCTGCAACGGCTTCCGGCCGCTTTGATCTGCGCTCAACGGACGCTGGCGAGCTCCTGCGATTGGAGGTCGAGTTGCACCGGGCGGTGGAAGACGCCGTGCTTGCCGCGAACGCGGGCGTTGCGCCCGAGTACATGCTGCGCAGCACCGTTCGCGTCATCGGCGACCGGCCGGCGGGCGCGCTTCCTGAGGGCGCACGGATCCTGGCGCTGTTGCGCGCGGTGGACCGTCACCTGGGGCTCCGCACGGAGCTTCGCACTGCTTCAACCGACGCCAACCTGCCGTTGTCGCTGGGCGTGGAAGCGCTAAGCATCGGTGCGGGCGGCGAGGGTGGCGGCATCCACACGGTGGGGGAATGGTTTGACGCGCGAGGGCGCGACGTCGGCCTGCGGCGCATCCTTCTTCTGCTCCTGGCGCTGGCCGACTGCCACGCGCCCGGGGCCTGAACCATGCGAACACTTTTCTACAACGGCCGCATCCTGACCGGTGAAGACCTCCTTTCGGCCGAGCCTTGCTTTGTGTCTTCGTTGCTGGTGGAGCACGGGTTGGTGATCGCGCAGGATAGCGAGGCAGGCACCGGCGTTGCCGAGCGAGTGGACCTCCGCGGCGCGTTTGCCATGCCGGGCTTTAACGACGCGCACCTGCACCTGGGTGAGGGCGCACGGCTCCGCCGCGAGGTCGACCTGTCCGGCACGCGATCGCTGGGCGATGCCTTGTTGCGGATCGCGGGGGCGGCCGCGCGCGCGGTGCCCGGAGCGTGGATCACGGGCGGCGGCTGGGATGAAACCCTGTGGAGTGAAGCGCGGCTGCCCGCGCGCGGCGACCTGGACCGCGTGACTGGCGAGCACCCGGCCGTATTTGTGCGTACCGACGTCCATGTATCAGTCGCGAACTCTCGCGCGTTGGCCCTGGGCGGCGTGACGCGCTCGACCCCCGTACCGGCAGGCTCTGCCATCGACCGAGATGCTGCAGGCGAACCGACGGGCATCCTGCGGGAACGCGGGGCGCGCGAACTGGTCGAGCGACACATCCCCGCTGCATCACTCGAGCAGCGGATGCGCGACCTGCGCCTAGTTTTGGCCGAGGCCGCCGCCCGCGGAATCACGTCCGTGC
>CAXTYP010000319.1:0-3386 GCA_964248435.1 uncultured Acidobacteriaceae bacterium
CCCGCCGCCCGCACATCACGCCCGCCCCGTCCACCCGCGCCTCGCCCACCGGACCCCGGCTGCAGAAACCGCTCCGTCAGCGTCCGCGCTTCGGGCAGATCCATCGCCAGCATTCTCTCGTAAAAGCTCGCCTCCGGCGCCAGCTCAGCGTCATCCCCCAGCAGCACGTGCAGAAACGACATCTGCGGCATCGTCCGCCCCACCACGATCAGGCACACCGTCAACGGCGTCGACAGCGCCAGCCCCGGCCAGCCCCACAGCAGCGTCCACACCACTGCCATCGCCAGCAGCGCCAGCTCCGAAATCCCCGTGTGCGCCCCATACAACCAAGGCTCCAGGAAATTGGAAACCAGGATCTCCAGCAAGCCGATCATCAGCAGCGAGCAGCCGGCCTGCCACCACGTCGGGAAGTACACCAGCGCAAACAACACCGGCAGCCCGCCCCCGGCCAACGGCCCCACGTACGGCACCGTCCGCAGCAGACCCAGCAGCGTCCCCCACAGCGCCGCGTACGGGATCCCGATGGCATACAGCCCCGCCGCGAACACCACCCCAAATCCCGCGTTGACCGCGACATTCGCGATCAGGTACCGCGAAATCCTTTCCCCCGCGTCGTCCAGCGCATGCGACACCAGGTGGATCCGCCCAATGCCCGCCAGCAGCAACAGCCGGTTCCGCAGATCCTCCTGCTTGATCAGCATGTAAGTGGTAAAGATCAGCACCATGCCGGCCGTGCCCAGCGGCCCCACCACCGGCCGCAGCAACTCCCGCATGTACGCCAGCTCCGATGCCGGCGCCTGCACCACCACCACCGGCGTCGGCTCGGTCTTGTCCGCCTCCGCCGCGGCCGCTGCGGCCTTGCGCGCCGCGGTGCGCGCCCGCGCCGTCGCCGTTGTGGTCAGCGCCCGTTGCTGCGCGTCCTGCTTGTCTGGGTCGGCTGCCAGCTCCTTCGACAACCCTTCAATACTGACCAACGCCTGGCCCAGCGCGCTGTCGGCCGGCACATGCGTCCGCGCCAGCTTCGCCCGGATGTTCGGCGCATGGCTCGGCAGGTCGTTCACCACCGTCAGCAACTGGTTGCCCACCAGCCACACGATCGCGCCCAGCAGCGCCGTCGCAGCCGCCAGCACGAGCCCCACCGCAGCCGTCCGCCCCACCCGCAGCCGTTCCAGACGCGTCAACAGCGGCGTCAGCAAAAATGAAAATGTCAGCGCCAACGCCAAGGGAATCAGCAGCGGCCGCCCCAGGTAAAACACCCCCAGCAACACCCCCAGCAGCAGCAACGGCTCCCGCATCAAGACGCTGCCTTCGCGCCCCTTCGCCGGTTCCAACCCGCCGCTCGCTTTGTATTTCGCTGGCATGGGTCCCCAAAACGGTCCAGGCGCGTTCAGCTCATCCACCGATCGCCGCTTCAATGAAATGCTAGGCGAAGCACCCTGCATCCCTATCGCAAATCACCGCGGCGCGGTACTTTCGTGCAAGCCGGCGCAACCATCCGGTTCAGTCCGCCCCTGCGTCCCGTCGACTGCGCTCCGCAGCGCCGCCGGACCCACAACCCTACATATTCGTCTGCCCGGCCCGCATGCTTTCGTTAAACGCCGGCTTGATACTATCGATCGCCTTGGCCAGCTCCGCCCGAAACTCCTCTTCGCGCGCCATCAAGTCCGCTGTCGCCGCGCCAAAGCTGCCGTCAGCCGACAGGGTCACAAACCCACCCGCCGCCAGCGCCGCTGCGTCGCGCTTCAACTCCTCTTCCGATGCATTCAGGTATTGCGCGTCGCGCGGGTCGGCAAGCCACACCGGCGCGGAGCTCCCATGCACCCCCGACAACCAGAAAGCCTTGCGCCCCAGGAACTGTACCCGCGACCGGTCCGTCGTATCCGTGAACTGAAACTTCTTGCCCCACCGGCTGTAGTACCGCGTCGTGACCGGCACCGGCTGCCGGTTGCCGCTTTTCAACAACTCCAGCTGCCCATAATCAAACGTCCGCCGAATCGCGTTGTAGATAAAGTCCTCCGCGTACGGCTGCTCTGGCGCGGGCACGATCTCCGCAAACGTCACCGTCATGCTCGCCGCAATCTTTGCATGCAGCGGGCTTGCCGACCCATCGGCCAGCCACGCCGTCCCGTGCACCAGGAACGTATCCGCCCCCGAAGTCGACGTGTGAAACGGCCACGCAAACCCCGTCAGCCGCAGCGGCAGCCCTTCGGACGTCACATACAGCTCCGGATCAGGGTTCCGCAACCGCTGCCGGAGCTCCCGCAGGTGCCGCTCCAGCCCTTCGTGCAGCGGTCCCTCATCCACCCGTCCGCCGCCCGGCCCAAACCCCTCCGAAATCTCCAGCGACAATGGCGCTCCCGCGCTCGCAAACAGCAGCCGCGCCGCCGGCCGCCCATGAAAGTCGCGCCCCGGCGCAGCCTGCGTCGGCCGCAGCCCGGCAGCATGCGCCGCTTGCAGCAGGACGTTGCCGGTCGGGGTTGCGAGGTCATTCGCAACTTCAGTTGTCAGAGGGTTTACAGTGTCAGGCATCATTATTCCGTCAATCCTTGGTCAAAGTCGTTGCGTCGGTCATAGTTCTCATACACAGCCGTGCAGGGCTCGGCTTCAGTTCATCCGTCCCGATGCAGGTCGTACGGAATGGAGTTTCTGCGGAGTACGCAGCCCGCGACCACCCTCGGCATGGTCGCGGCACGATCGCGGTACCAGTCGTGGCACCAGTCGTGGCACTGGGGCCAGGCGCCCAAAAGCACCAGCAAGAGTGCGGCTCCAGTGTACCGTTTCCCGCCCTCGCCTTAAATCGAGCCGAAGCCGACAAGCCGAAACCGACAAGCCAGGGCCGACAACTCGAGATCGAAAAATCCAGGCCGACAAGACCAGGCCGACAACTCCGGTGGAGCAGCGTGAACCCGCTAATCGAAACGGCGCCACTCCACCCCACGAAGCCGCCGGCCAGGGAACCACCCGCCCTACGCTCCGGCAATCCCGGCCGCCGCCGCGGCAGCCGATGCCCACGCCCACTGAAAGTTAAACCCGCCCAGCTGCCCCGTCACGTCCACCACCTCGCCGATAAAGAACAGCCCCGGCACGGCCTTCGTTTCCATCGTCTGCGCCCGCAACTCACTCGTCGCCACCCCGCCCCCGGTCACCTCCGCCTTCCCGTATCCTTCCGTCCCCGCCGGCGTCACCGGCCACCGGTGCAGACGCGCTTCCGCCGCCAGGAGCGCCTCGTTCCCCCATCCATCCGGCGGCGAAATCTCCAGCAGCCTTTCCGCCAGCCGCCGCGGAAGCGCGCTTGACCACGCCCCCAGCACCGCCGCTCGGTCCCGCTTCGGAGCCCCGAGCAGTGCCTCTGACATGGCCCGCCCCGGTGCCAGATCCATCCATAT
>CAXTYP010000320.1:0-3356 GCA_964248435.1 uncultured Acidobacteriaceae bacterium
GTATGCGGCAACTTTGTGACAGCCGGCTTGTGTGCCGCGCTGGCTACCTGCGAGTAGCGCGCCGCTGCAATCCCCGCGGGGCTGCTTGGGCCCACACGCGTCGGCGTCAACAGCCACAAGGTAATGACGTGCATCTCGTTCGGCGACAGGGTCGTGTTCGAAACCATGCCTTCCGACTCCGGATCGATCGCCGGCACCTGTACGCCGTTGGCTTTCGCGATGGCGACCGCGTCGTTCTTGGGGTAGGCAAACTCCAGTCCCGGCAGCGCAGGGAACTGCCATCCGCGCAGGTAAGTCGTACCGCCGGCCGGCGTCGCCCATAGCACCTCACCCTTTGAGCCCGCGGGCAATGCCTTGTTCGGAATCCCGATAAATAGCGCGGGATTGCCCCCGCTGGCGTCTTTTACCTTCAGGATGTAGCGGTCCGACAGGTGATCGACCACCTGCACCGAGTAGGTGCCGGGCGTCAAGGGGTGGCCCGGTACCGAAGACGCATCCGTCACCTGGAAGGTCGCGGAAGGGTGGTCCGTATCGGCGGCATGGAGGGGGGCGGGACTGCAAAGGAGGAGCAGCAGGGGAGCAGAGCAGGGAGCGACGAACCTGGCAATCTGGTTATTCTGAATGAATTTGGCAAACACGGTTGATCTCTCCTTGGAAAGGTGATGGGAGGCAAGCTCTCGTCAGAGGAGCTCAACTAAACCTACCGTTTTGTTTCCCACCGGGCCTGGCAGGATGTATTCACCTGGCACACAACTTCATTCTTTCTGAAGCTCTGCTCTCCGAGTACTGCTTCCGTACCTGCGGGCTTGCACCTTTAGTTCCCCTGCGGCGGTAAAGGTGGTGACCCACGTCCTGTCGTGGTAACTACGAGTGGCAGCCTGCCCTACAAAGTTATGCGGCGCCGACGCGCTACTATGTGTGAGCGGGGCGGCTGCTTCCCAAGGCCCCGACGCCTGCTCCCCTGGACGAACTCGACCCTTGCCTTCGCACGTATGCTTCCCTCGGTTTCGCTCGGCACTCGCGGTAGCGGCCCTTGTCGCGGTTCCCGTTTATCCCCTGCTGGGCCTTGGGCCGGCTCCTCCGCTCCCCGCGCCGGGCGCGCCCGCGGAGCCCGGCACGCCCAAGCCGAAACCAGCAGCAGCCGCCGCCGCCCTTGACACGCTGACCTTTACCAATGGCGACACGCTCCACGGCAAGCTCAACCGCGAGGTCGGCGGCACCGTCTTTTTTCAGTCCGAGATACTGGGTGAGGTGAGCGTCCCGTGGAGCAAGATCCGCTCCTTGGAAACGCAGGCGGCCTTTGTGGTGCTTGAAAACAAGCCGGGGGTCCACATCCGGCACTCGGTGGTCCAGGCCTCGCAGGGCACGGTTGCGGTTGCCGATGGCAAGGTCATGGTCAAGCCCGGCGATGCGCCGCCACCGGTACCTTCGCACACCACTCGGCAGGAGATCGTGCGTTCGGTCCAGATGCCGATCCCGGTTGCGGACGCGCCATACATCCTGGACCTTGTGACCTTTAACCGCCAGGTGCGCGAAACTCCCAACTTCTTTGCCGGCTGGAACGGCAGCGCGACCGCCGGCGTCACCCTGGTGCAGGGTACGGAAAACCAGCGCACCTACACCAGCTCGATCGCGCTGGTCCGTACCGTGCCAACCGTCACCTGGCTCGCTTTGCGCAATCGCACGCAGGCCGACTTTTCCTCTTCCTACGGCAAGATCACCCAGCCGGCTTACTTCAGCGGAAGCACACTTGTTCCTCCGACCTACACCAAGAGCTCCATCTTCCATGCCGATGCGGAGCGCGATGAGTACTTCACCGATCGCCTGTTTGTGCTCGGGCAAACGGCCTTTGACCACAATTTCTCCCAGGGGCTGGACCTTCAACAGGTTTATGGCGCGGGACTCGGTGTCACGGCGATCAAGCGTTCGTCGCAGCAGCTTGAACTCAAGGCAACTCTTCAGTACGAAAAGCAGCAGTTTATTGCCGGCGCGGCCGGAACCAATCAAAACCTGATCGGTTCCACACTTTCGGCGACCTATGTGCTTAAGCTGCCGCGCAGCATCGTCTTTAACCAGCAGATCGCGTATGTGCCGGCCTTTAACAACGTCCGGGCTTACTCGGCCAACGAAACCGACGCGCTGACCTTTCCGTTCTATAAGAACGTCGCGTTTACGGTAGGTACCATCGACAGCTACCTCAACGACCCGGTGCCGGCCGAGCCGCCCACCACGCGAAACTCTTTCCAGTTCACCACGGGGATCACTTACACCCTTAAGTCCAAGTACTAAGGCGGCTTTATTTCACGTCGCTCGCGACCACCGCTCACTGATCATGCCGCTTACGTCGCCGGCATGAGTCGGCACGGCTTGCATAGACTGCGGTTGCCACGAACGTCGTCATCCGCTGCACACGAGGCAGCAGGGGTCACTGCTGCGGTGGCAGCGGCTGTACCGGGATCTCTGTTTCCCCCAGCGCCCCGGCAGTCTTCGACTCCCCCTGTCCCATCCGTCCCGGGCGGCCACTTCCCCCGGCAGGCTGCTTCACGGCCGCGAGCACATCCGGCGGCAGGGGCTTGTCGGCATTCGCCAGCAGCAGCGACACCTGCCACATCTGCGCCTCGTTTAGCACCGCCGCATAGGCGGGCATGCCCGACAAACGAATCCCGTTTTTTACTTTCCAGTACGTTTCGCCCGCCGGGTCGTCGCTCACGCCCACCACCCCATGTCCATGCGGCGCCCAAAGCTGCGGAGCATAGGGAAACATGTGCGGGCCAAGCTCTGAAGGGTAGCCATACCCGCCATGGCAGGTTGCACACTGCTCGCGATACACCTGCGCGCCCAGCAGCAGGTTGGCCGGGCTCGCGACCATGGCGGCATGCGCCGGCATTTCGCTGTGGATCCGGGCATGGAGCGGCACATTCACAATCTGCTTTTCAAACGGCAACGGGGGATCCGTAACAGCCACCGGAGGATGCCCGTAGCGCAGCCACCCCCAGGCCACCGCTGGCAGCAGCAGCAAACCCAGTAACAAGCCCAGCAAGAACTTCAGCATGCGCATTCCCCTTTTATGTTGCCCATTTTGTTCCGCGGTTCCGTCGCCAGTATCCCACCTGCACTGCTGGTACCTGCCGCAAACCGGTCGCCGGCTGGCCGCCTACCGGCTTCGTCCGGACTCACGAGGCCCAGCCGAGCCCAGCCGAGGCAGAAGCAGACCCGCGCAACAATGTTCTAATAAGAGCGGGCCTGCCGGGCGTTTCCGGCCGCGACCCTGCCAGCCGTTTCGCCGTGGAGGCTCACCCGTTTGTTGCAGATCCGCCGCCGCCGTATCCCGTTCCTTACGCTTTCTTTGCTCAGCT
>CAXTYP010000321.1:0-3353 GCA_964248435.1 uncultured Acidobacteriaceae bacterium
GGCTTTGGGTCACCCGGCGGGGACACGGCGCACGAGACGACGGTGCGGCTGGCGGTGACTCGCGCCGGCAGGTGGCTTGCGGCACCCGCAGGGGACGGCGCGGGCGGCGAAGCCGGGATTTCGCAGACGACGGGAACAGGTCACTTCGAGAACGTGACCTGGCGTCCGGCGGCCCTGCCGCTTGCTGTCAATCTGGCTAGCGTGGACGCGACACTTGCCCCGGGTTGGGTGCGATGGTCGACCCCATCCGCAACTCTGGGTCAGGGCCCGGACGCAATCGCGGTGAGCGGCAGCGCGGAGGTGCCGTTGGAGTGCAGCGGGCCGGGCAGCTGCGTCACACAGTTCTCACTTCGTGCGGCGTCGCTCGACTTGAAAACCCTGCAGACGGATCTTGGAGATCGCGAGACGGAGTTATCGGCGCTGATGGATCGCCTTCACCCGCATGCCGTGCAGTGGCCCGCGATGGAAGGGACTGTTCGTGCTGGGGTGCTGATGCTGGGGA
The DNA here is from genome assembly GCA_964248435.1 of uncultured Acidobacteriaceae bacterium. Classification (GTDB taxonomy): domain Bacteria; phylum Acidobacteriota; class Terriglobia; order Terriglobales; family Acidobacteriaceae; genus EB88. Next base: position 503 of record CAXTYP010000321.1, read on the forward strand.
GATTGCCGGTGCGCGATGCCGCGCTGGTGTTGGCCGCCGGCGGGCAACAAGGCGGCGCGATCGAGGTGCGCAGCCTGGATGGCCGCTTGCTGGGCGGAACAGTGCATCTCCAAGGGTCGACCGCATGGGACACGCCGGGTTATGCATTGCGCGGCTCGGTCGCGGGGGTGAGCGCAAGGGCCCTGGCGGGGCTGTGGGACGAGGACTGGGGCCCGGGGACGTTGGGTGGCACCTTTGATCTTTCGATCGCGGGCCGGAGCGCGACGGAGCTGACGGGAAACTTCCGTGCGTCGTGGCTCCACGGCGACTGGTTGCATGGAGAGCCGGGGCTGGCTGAGCTATCGCGGTTCTCGAGCCTGGATGGCGAGGGCCGGATAGACGGCAACGGTCTGCAGCTGGCGAAAGGTGTGCTTTCGGGAACGGGGGCGACGCTCACGGGCACGATCGGTTGGGATCGCAAGCTCATGCTACAGCTGGTGCAAGCGCCGGGCGCGAAACCGGTTGCCATCGGTGGAACGCTGGCGGCTCCCGTTGCACTGGAACCGGCTCCGGAGCCGGAGCCGTAGTGCTTACTGGAGCAGCCGTCGATGGATCGCGGCACCGATCTCGGGAAGGCTCCCATCGTTGACGTCGACCTCTGTAGGCTTGCCGGCGAGCAGAAAGCGCCTGGAAAAACTGCCCCGGGCCGGAACCTGGACCAGCTCGGTCAACGCGGTCTCGGCGGATCGCACGGTAACCGGGACAAGGGCTTCGGCATAGCCGGTGTTTGCGACCTGCACGGCTACGAGCCATTGGTCGCCTGCGCCGGTGCGACTGGAAAAGACGTTCACGATGGCGAGATCGGGCAGGCCGGGGTCAGCGTAGACCCAGTCTTCGAAAAAGCCATGGAGGCTGGGTGAGGTGACGCCGGGCTCGGGGGCGATGCGTGGTGGGGCGATGAAACGTTCCAGCAGGTGCTCGAAATATCCCGGAGTGGTGTCGTCGGCGGGGTTGTAGGCGCGCAACGCGGCGGCCAAAGCCGCATCGCCGGCAAACGCGCGCAGGGTCCAGAGCACGCTGGCGGCCTTGGTGCGATAGAAGACCGGATCGAGCACGGGGGTCTGGGCGGCCCCGGCTGCGTTGGGTGCCGGCACAAGCGGCTGGCCGACGGAAGCACCGGGGGTGGCCGGCTCGGCGAGGGCGAGCGCACCATAGCCGGAGCCAAGCTGTCCGAGCGCCTGCTCGTGACCGTCGGTGCGGTCGCTCCAGAGCAACCGGAGCAGGCTGGGAACGCCCTCGTTGAGCCATGGCCGTGGCGAATGAAACCATGCGTGGGTCAAAGGCGCGGCAAGGGCACCGGCGAGCTGGGATGGATTGCCACCGGCAGCGCTGAGCAGCAGGGCGTCGCCGTCGGAAGCGGGCTCGGCGTTCTCCAGCGGCAGGTCAATCAACAACAAGGGGTGAGGAGGCTGTGGGCTGAACCAGTCCGCGAACAAGGGCTGGAGCAGGCTGGCGGCCGAGGTGTAAGCCGAGGCTGCCTCGGCGTGCTGCGGCAGCGAGGCGACCGTGAGCAGTGGACTGGTTGCGGCCCCCACTCGCGAGGCGAGCACGAGCGAGGGGACCGCGAAGCCAAGCGGGGTCGGCGGAAGGGAGATGCGGAGGATGCCGGGGAACCCGGCCGTAGGAAGGGATGCCGGCGCCTCCGTGGGAAGCTGCAGCCCGTCGAATACGGCGACATTCGGGGCAGTCCCGGTGAACTCCGCCGTGAGATCGATGCGGACCAGCGCCGCGCTGTTTTGCTGCTTTTGGCGCTCGATCTCGTGAAAGAGCCGGGCTCCGTCGCCGAGCAGGGCCGGGGTGGAAGCGACGGGGTACCAGACCGTGTTGCCGAACCCGCGCAGCCCGGTAAAGCCTTCCTCAATGCGGTCCCAATCGGACCGGGCGGCGATGCCGGCGGGGGTGCCGAGGCGATCCAGTCTTTGGCTGGAAGGGGCGATGGTACCGGAGTAGTCGATGGTCAGCGTGACCTGGGCACCGGGCGCGAGTGGGGCGGGAAGTGCGATGGCGGCTTCGGTGAGGGCGCCGGTGTGGTCGGCGTCGCTTTGAACCGTGTGGGTAGCAAAGGGCAGAGCCGTGCCCGCGAGCCGGATGTGCTCGAAATGGAGCGTGGAGCCGAGCTGGAGGGGCAGGGTTGACAGGGGGACGGTGCCATCGTTGCGGAGCGTGGCGCGGAGCCGTGCTTCCAGCCCGGAGGTTGCGGGTTGGAGATGGAGGGTGAAGTCGTATGCGGTAAAGGTGAGCGCGGCGCGCATTGCGTCGGAAAGAGTGGCCGCGAGTTGCGGGGATGCACCTTCGGCGGCAGGACGGGCTTCAGGATGGACTGGCGAGGCAGCGCCAGCACCCGGGGCATGGGAAAACAGGACAGTGCCGGGCCCGGGCTGCAAGGCGGTGGGCTGAGGAGGCTGTGCAGGCGATTGCGCGCCTGCTGTGCCGGCGGTAAAAAGTGCGGTCAACAAGGCGAATCGAGGGGGAAAGCGTTTCAAAAAGAACCCAGACCTTTTGGTTTTTTCGGCTTCTCGTTCGCGGAAGCGACAGGGGGCGCGGAAACGAGGCGACGCTGCCGGGCTGCTTCAAACAGCACCACCGCGCCGGCCACCGATACATTTAAAGACGCAATGGCCCCTGCCATGGGTATCCGGAGCAGGTGGTCGCAGGTTCGCTTGACCAGGTCGTGCAGCCCGGCACCTTCGCGCCCCAGCACCAGAGCGCAGGGGGCGGTGTAGTCAAAGCGGTCGTAGTCGGTCGTGCCGCGCTCGTCAAGACCGATGACCCAGATGCCGGCGGCCTTGATCTGCTCGAGGGAGCGGGTCAT
>CAXTYP010000322.1:0-3344 GCA_964248435.1 uncultured Acidobacteriaceae bacterium
CGCGCAGTGTGTCGCCCAGGCCGAAGTAGCCAAGCTCCAGGTGCGCATTGTGAAAGTAGCCGGGCTGCCGCGCGCGATCAAGCACTTCCCCGTAGCGCTGAATGGCCGCGGGGGCCTGCCCGGCATCCTTTTCCAGGTTGGCCAGTTCGAGCTGGAACAGGTAGCCGTGCGGGTATTGCGCGGCCAGGTTGGCCGCGATCTGCTCCGCTTCGCTGTACCTGGCTTCCCGCCGCAGAAACAGCATCATGCAGGTGCGCGCTTCCACGGGAGTCCGCACGCCATGCGCGGCAGCTGTGCGCAGCATCTCCATCCCCTTGTCCTTGGAGCCGGAGATGCCGGCGATGCCGATCAAGAACCGGAACGAGCGAGGCAGGGCTCCCACGACATACTCGTAGGTACCAACCACTAGGTCAGCATCGATGTAGTTGGGGTCGAGCTTGAGCACCTGTTCCTGGTCGTTTTTGGCACCCAGCGCTTGTCTCAAGGCAGTGCTGAACCCTCGCTCCACAATGGCCGTATAGGTGGCCAGCAGGGAGCGGGACCAGCCCCGGGCATAAAGGGCGTCGACGTCCTTCGGATTTTTGGCCAGGCGCGCGTCGGCCTCCTGGCCGGCCCTGGCCGACAGCGCGCGTACTTCATCACGCACGGCAGTGTTTTCGACAACGGGGTGCTTGCCGGTCAGAAAGCCGTCGTTGGCATAGAAGGTGGTGTCCAGCAGGTCGAGCCGGTTCAGCTCGCGAAAAACGGTGACGTCGAGGATGAAGTCGGTCGCGAGCGGGTCGCCGGGGTGCTGGGCCGCGATCTCCCGGAACCTGTCCATGGCGCGGTCGTAGTCCATTGCATAGAACGCGGCAAAAGCATCGCGCACCGCGTCCGTGCGGTTCAGGGCAGCGGTATCGACCGTGAGCTGGCCATGCGCCGCCACGGCGCCCAGCGCGAAGGCGAAGCCGGTCAGCCATGCCCGTATCGCTTTTCCCCCCGTGATTCCTGTCACACTGCTCTCCTGTGGCGCTTCAATAATGACGCTGCTCTTTTGACGGGTCGGCAGCTTCCGAGGGCTCGGGGCGATCGCAGCGAAATAAGTGATGCATGGGTCCCTTGCCTTCCCCGACAGGATACGCAGCGCGCAGCGCGGACTCTACGTACCGTTTGGCGGCCGGGACGGCTTGCTGGAGGGGGAACCCCCGAACCAGCCGGCACAGCAGGGCCGATGACAGGGCACAGCCGGTGCCATGGGTGGCCTCCGTGCGTACCCATGCGCCAGCATGCCAGGTCCCGGTGCCCAGGCCGTGATCGGAGTCGCGGTTTGGGTCGGGTTCAAGCAGGTAGTCCTCTGGTGCCGACGTGTCCTGCAGGTGGCCGCCGGTGACGAGCACGGCGGCGCCGGTCTTCTTACCGAGCCGGCGTGCCACTTGGGGAACCTCATCTCGCGTGTGGCAGGGCATGCCGGCAAGCAGGGCGGCTTCTGGAAGATTTGGCGTGAGGATCGAAACAAGCGGTAAAAGCGTTGCGAGCAAGGTGGGCAGCGCGTCAGGCGGCAACAGTGCGGCCCCGGAGCTGGCGCGAAGCACGGGGTCAAGCACGACCGGCAAACCCGGCGAGGCCTTGCGTAATGGGAGGAGCCACTGGGCGACGGCCTCGACCGCGGCCCGGCTGCCGAGCATGCCGATCTTGACACCGGCAATAGGAAGATCGGCTGCCAGGCAGGCCAGTGTTTCAGCGATAAGCTGCCCCGAGACCGGCTCCGAGCGACGGACCCCCCGTGTTGATTGCACCGTCAACGCCGTGGCGCAGGCAATGCCGAAGAGCCGGTGAGCAGCGAAAACCTTGAGGTCCGCCGTGAGGCCGGCACCACAGGAAGGGTCGAAACCGGCGATGGTGAGCACGATCGGGGGGCTTGCGGGTGCAACTGCCGGCACCCTGTCGAAGATGGGTGGGCTGCCCGGAGATTGTGGCAGGTTTTGCATAGCTCCAGCCTACAAGAGGCGCTGAACATGCGAGATAGCCCCAGGAGGCAGCTTTTACGTCATCGCGCAATTCGTTCCCATTTCGGGAAAATGACCTGAAAGTGTTAGCAAAATAGGACGCTAAATCCAACAAAGCCTTTGACTTGCACGATTTGATCTGGTTCAATCTACGGAGTGCCTATGACAACAAACAAAGTGTTGCGGCTTCCCTTCCTTCGAGTCTCTACCTGCGCGGGTTTTGCCCTGGCAGGTCTGCTGGCCGTATGCAGCGCCAACGTCGCCAAGTCGGCGAAAGCACCAGCGGCACCTCCTCCGCCCAGCAGCGAGGCTACTAAAAAGCCCTGGTATCAGATTGGGCGGGCTTCCTGGTACGGCGGCGGCTTCCAAGGCCGCGAAACAGCCAGCGGCGAAAACTACAATATGACCGATCTGACCTGTGCGCACCGGAGCCTTCCCCTGGGAACTCTTGTTCGGGTCACCAATCTGGTCAATCACAAGTCCGTTGTTGTGCGCGTCAATGATCGCGGGCCGTACCTGGCCAGCCGCGTGATTGATCTGTCGTACGCGGCAGCACATTTTCTGGGCTTCAATGGGGTCGCACAGGTTCGGCTTGACGTCCTGCATCACTCGACGGAGCTGGCCGAGGTGCAAGCGGAACCGGGCGTTCCCGGCCGTTAATCCATTTCATGACGGAAGCGAGAGACAGGCTGATTCTTGCGCTTGATCTCCCTTCCGCCGGTGATTGCTTCCGCTTTCTGTCGAAACTTTCGGATGGGCTTCAGGGAACAGCCCCGCCTCGCTGGGTCAAGGTCGGCCTGGAGCTGTTTCTTGCCGCTGGTCCAGGCCTCGTGGCTCAGCTCAAAGAGCAGGGCTACGAGGTTTTCCTGGACCTTAAGCTCCATGACATCCCCAATACAGTGGCCGGGGCCATCCGCTCCGTGCTGCCCCTGGCTCCAGCCCTGCTCACCGTTCATGCCAGCGGCGGTCCAGCCATGCTTTCGGCGGCCGCCGAAGCCGTCGCCGGCTCGTCCACCCGGCTTGTCGCTGTTTCAGTGCTCACCAGCATGGACGCGGCGCAGCTGACGGCCGTCGGGTTTGAGGCGTCCCCTGCTGCCCAGGTGGAGCGTCTGGCTCGCCTGGCTTTCGGTTGCGGCATCCCGTCGCTGGTTTGCTCGCCGTGGGAAGCACGCCCGCTGCGCTCCGTACTGCCCCAGGCTCACCTGATCACGCCCGGCATTCGGCCCCAGGGCTCACCAGCGAACGATCAGCAGAGAATCAGCACGCCTGCCGACGCACTGCGCGCCGGGGCGGATCAAATGGTGGTCGGGCGTCCGATCACGGGAGCGCAGGACCCGGCCCGCGCTTACCTGGCGGTGC
>CAXTYP010000323.1:0-3339 GCA_964248435.1 uncultured Acidobacteriaceae bacterium
CAGCAGCGTGTAGCCGTGGCGCGCGCGCTCGCCGGTGCCCCGTCGATCGTGCTGGCCGATGAACCCACGGGCAATCTCGACTCAAAAAATGGCGAAGCCGTTATGCAGCTGCTGGCCGAGTTGCATGCGGAAGGCTCGACCATCTGCATGGTGACGCATGACCCGCGCTTTGCCGCCCACGCCGACCGGCAGGTGAACCTGTTCGACGGCAAGGTGGTGAGCGAGGACGAACTCAAAAGAGAACTGCAGGACCCGGAGCACAACCCTTCGACCACGGAGCGCAGACCAGCCGGGGTAAAGGCGTGACTGCCTCCCTGCGCTCGATCCTGCGCGGGTTCCGCCGCTCGCCCGCGTTTGTTCTGATTGTTGTTGCCACCCTGGCGATCGGCATCGGCTTGAATGCCGCGATCTTCACGGTTGTGGACTGCGTCATTCTTCGTCCGCTCAGCTATCGCGACGCAGACCGCCTCGTGGGGATTCAGTCGCATCTTCTGGACCTGGGCCGTTCTACGCCCCGAATAGGGGGCGACGACTACAGCGACTTGTCTCGCCAGGTAAAGGGCCTCCAAACCTCGGCCTATTACTGGAGCGGCTTGGATGGCGTCGAGTTTGGCGGCAATGCCCTGTATCTGCCAGTTGCTGGCGTAAGTTCCCAATTTCTGGAGGTCATGGGAGTGCAGCCGATTGCGGGCCGCTCCTTCCAGCCCGGAAGCGTCGGTACTGGTGACGCCCTTGCCGGTGCTTCGTTTGCACGAGAGCACTTCGGTTCTGCGCAGGCCGCGCTGGGAAAAGGCGTCCACGCCGACGGGGTGCTGCACACGATTGTGGGTGTTCTTCCCGACGGGTTTTCCTTTCCCGACAAGACGGCGCTCTGGCTTAATCTCGGACCTGTCCCGGATGTAAGTAGCCGGACAGCCTTCAACCAATACGCGATTGGCAAACGGCGCGCTGATGTTACACCGGCGCAGCTCACGGCGGAGCTTGCCGCCTTCTCGGCCCATTTGCGCGCCGCCTTTCCCGAGGACCGTCACAAAGCTATCGAGGCGATTTCTCTGCAAGACCAGCTTGTCGGCAACATCGGCCCGACGCTTCACCTGCTTATGGGTTCTGTGGCCGTTCTTTTGCTGATCGTTTTTGCAAACATTATGCACCTGCAGCTTGTGCGCGCAACACGCGAGCTGCGCGCCATTACGATTCGCAGCGCGCTCGGTGCTTCGCGCGGGGCGCTCGCCTCCCGCGCCTTGCTTGAAGCGGCCCTGCTTGCCACGGCGGGTTTTGTTGGTGCCCTGCTGCTGGCCACGCCAGCCCTGAAACTGCTCATCCGCCTCGCTCCGGCGGACCTCCCCCGGCTCGGCGATATTCACCTGAATGGCGACGTACTCCTGCTTTCATTTCTTTTGAGCTTGCTCCTGATGTGCCTCGCGGCGGTGCTGCCAGTATGGCGTTCGTGGCACGTGGACCCCGCCTCAGCACTTCGGCAGGATGCCTCACGCGGCGTTGAAAGCCGGGGCACGCTGCGGCTGCGCAGCGGCCTCCTGGTTGCTGAGGTCGCTCTTACCCTGAGCCTTTCCATTGCGGCTATCCTGCTCGCCCGTCAACTCATGCAGCAGTCCCGGCAGGACCTGGGCTTTGCGGCCGACAACCTCATCACGCTGGACAGCCATTTCGTTGAAAGCACCTCTCCGGCGCCCACACTGGAAGCCGCGGGTGCTGCTGACAAATCGGCGGCGGCTCGCAATCAGCAGCGCCTTGCGCGGCTTGACGCAGCTATGGCGACGGTTGCAAGCGTCCCCGGCGTCACCGCTGTCGCCGCCGCAGATAGCGCGCCCATGGGTTCCGGTTTCGTCAATGTAAGTTACGCGGTGCGAGGGCGGCAGGTATTTGCACCTGGCGTTGAACATCTTCCGGACGCCGACGTAGTTGCGGTCACACCCGGTTTTCTCGCGACGCTCCACATCCCCCTACTCCACGGCCGCGGGTTCACCCCGACGGATCGCACCGATACACCGCCTGTCTTGCTTGTAAGCGAAAGTCTGGCGCGTGAGGTATTCCCGGATCAGAACCCTATCGGGCAGCAGATCATGTGCGGCTACGACACCACTACATGGTGGACCATTGTGGGTGTCACCGGTGACATGCGAGACCGCTCGCCTGCTCTTCCCATCCGCCCGACCATGTACGTTCCGATCGCGCAGCATCCAGGGCGAGCCACCGATATGCAGCTGTTGGTGCGCAGCCACGTGGACCCAACCGCTATGGTCGACACTCTGCGCGTGCGCCTGAAGCAGACACATCCTGACGTCGCCGTGGAAGGCGCAACCATGCGCGCGAACATCGCGGGTTCGGAGCAGGTGGACCGGTTCCGCACGGTGTTGCTTGCGAGCTTTGCCGGGGTCAGTATTCTTCTCGCGGGCGTGGGCCTGTACAGCGTCACCGCGTACACGGTCGCGCAGCGCCGTTTCGAGTTCGGCGTGCGCTTGGCGCTTGGCGCGACACGCGGCCAAATGCTGGGCTTGGTGCTGCGAAATACCGCGAGGATCACCGCCATCGGCATAGCCATCGGCGCGGTGCTCTCACTCGCGGCTTCGCGCATCCTGGGCAGTGTCGTCCGTCTTCCACCTGCGTTTGACGTCGAGGCCTACACCCTCGCGGCATGCGCGATCGTGCTGCTCTCACTCCTCGCGGCACTCCTGCCGGCATGGGCCGCCGCCACAGTCGATCCGGTTGAAGTACTCCGCAGCGAGTGAAAGTGAGGACCAGCATGAAGACACCGATCAAAGACCTTCGCTACGCACTGCGCCAGCTGCGCCGCTCCCCAGGTTTTACGCTCACGGCCGTACTCACGTTGTCGCTCACCGTCGGGCTCGCGGCCACCGTGTTCAGCGTGTTCGACGCGCTGCTGGTGCGGCCCTTGCCTTACCGAGACCAGGGCCGCATCGTCAACAATGGAACGCTCGCGTCCAATGACTGGCACCAGCCCGCCAGCCTGCCGGAGTTGAAGTTCTGGCGCGAGCACAACAGCACGTATGCCGCGATGGCGGGCAACACCGTAAGCGAGCTGAACCTGCTCGGACCGCAGGGCGCATCCGTCGTGCACGGCGTCAACGCCACGGAGGACTTTTTTGCCGTGCTCGGCGTTGCCCCCCTGCTGGGCCGGGCGTTTGGCCCGGAAGACAAGGCGGCGGGGCGCGACAACATCGCCGTCCTGAGCTATGCACTCTGGGCAAAGCGCTTCGGCGGCAGCAAGGAGGTGCTGGGGTCGAAGATCGACCTGGATGGGCGGCCCACAACCGTGATCGGCGTGATGCCGGCCGGGTTTCGCTGGCCGCTGACCCAGTC
>CAXTYP010000324.1:0-3332 GCA_964248435.1 uncultured Acidobacteriaceae bacterium
GGCGCGGGCGGCCAAACCGGCCGTTGAAGCAGTGCGCGAAGCAGCCGGGCGTCGGTGAAAGCCGGCCCTGGCCTGCCATGGCAGGGCCTGCAACAGCCGGCGGCACGGAGCCGTTTGACCCTTCCCCCAAAGCTCCGTAGCATAGGAAAGACAGCCGTCCCGGTCGCGCCGGACCTCCTTGCCCGCGCGCGACAAACCAGGTTTGGACGGGACGAGCACACCGGAAGGCACACGTTGAGCTCAGCAGAAACACTGACACACGCAAGCGCGGACACAAACGAAGAAACGGCTCTTGCAGCCCCTGCGCACGACCACGCCGCACACGACCATGACCACGCTGCACACGATTCCGAAGTGCACGATCACGCGCACGGCGCCCCGGGGCTGAACCCGGAGTGCACCCGCGACGTGGAAGTCGAGATTCCGGCCGCCGAAGTATCGTCTGCCTTTAAGTCTGTGATGAAGAAGTACACGCGGCAGGCGCGCGTACCGGGCTTTCGTGCGGGCAAGGTGCCGCCGTCGCTGATCCGTTCGCGCTTTGACGAGCAGATTCGCCAGGACGTGGTGGAACAGCTGCTGCCGAACCACTTCCGGGAAGCGCTGCAAGCCAAGGGTGTGCAGCCGATTTCGCAGCCGCAAGTGACGGAGCTGCACCTGGAAGACGGTGAACCCCTGCGTTTCAAGGCCTTGTTTGAGGTGATGCCGGAGATCGACCTGAGCGGTTATACAGACGTGAAGGTGGAGCGCGAGCCGGCGGGGCTGACCGACGAGGAATGGGACGCGGAGCTGGAGCGGGTGCGGGACTCCCGCTCGACGATGGAACCGGTCACCGAGGATCGCGAACTGCGCGACGGCGACTTTGCCCAGATCACATTTCGGGGTGAGGTGACGGCCGGCGAAGGCGAATCGGCTGCCCCGGTCGACGAGCCCATCGCCGGGCAGGACGTATCGCTTGAAGTCGGCGGCAAGAATACCCTGCCTGCGTTCACCGATGCGCTGCACGGAGCAAAGCCCGGCCAGGAGCTCAAGTTCGAAGTGACCTACCCGGCAGAGTTCGGCGAGCCGCGCCTGGCGGGCAAGACAGTCGCCTACAACGTCGAGGTCAGGGGGATCAAGCACCGCAACGCGCCCGAGATGGACGACGAGTTCGCCAAGCAGCTGGGGCAGTACGAGACGATGGACGAGTTCAAGGCCAAGCTGCGCGAGCATCTTTCGGGCGAAAAGCAGCGCCAGGCCGAGGCCGCAACCAAGGACAAGATGCTGGAAGCACTCGCCGACCGTTACCCATTTCCGATTCCGGAAAGCCTGGTACAGGCTCAGGTCGAGGCACGGCTGGACCGGGGTCTACGTGCGCTGGCCCAGCAAGGCATGCCGCAGGATCAGATGCGCCACCTCGATTTGGGACGGCTGCGCGCGGCGCAACGCGACGGGGCTCTGGGGGAAGTGCAGGGAACGTTGTTGCTCGACAAGATCGCCCAGCTTGAAAACATCGAGGTTGCGGAGGAGGAGCTCCATCGGGAGCTCGAAATGCTGGCAGTGCAAACACGGGAGCCGCTCCCGGCATTGCGCGACCGTTTGACCCGTGATGGCTCCATCGATAGAATCCGGGAACAAATCCGCCGCGAGAAAACAGGCTCGCTGTTGTATGAGCGGCTCGGCGCCTAGCTCCGCCTCCGCGAGCCGGCCGGTCCACATCGGATGGGCGAGCAGCTTGGCCGCTGGCCCATCCATTCACGCATCAGCAACACGATAAGGCAGGTTATGGCACTGGTACCTATGGTGGTTGAGCAGACGAGCCGGGGCGAACGCGCCTACGACATCTACTCTCGTCTGCTGCGCGACAATATTATCTTTCTAGGTACCCCGATCGACGACCAGATCGCGAACCTGATCATCGCGCAGATGTTGTTCCTGTCGGGCGAGGACCCGGAAAAGGACATCCAGCTTTACATCAACTCGCCCGGCGGATCGATCACGGCAGGGCTTGCGATCTACGACACCATGCAGTTCATCAAAAATGACGTGGTGACCTACTGCATCGGCCAGGCGGCCAGCATGGGCGCGTTTCTACTGCAGGCGGGCACTGCGGGCAAGCGTTTTGCGCTGCCCAACTCGCGCATCCTGATCCATCAGCCGTCCATGGGCGGGCTGAGCGGTCAGGCCACTGATATTGATATTCACGCCCGGGAGATACTGCGCATTCGCGAGATTACCAACTCGCTGATGAGTAAACACACCGGCCAGGCGCTCGACCGCATCGAGCGCGACGTAGAGCGCGACTTTATCATGAACGCGCCACAGGCCAAGGAGTACGGCATCATTGACGAGATTATTGACCGGCCTCGGACGTAGAGTAGGCTGGGTACAGGCCCCGTTTTGGGGCCGGGAGTTCCATCATGAAAACGCGCACGGGATCGGACGATACACTGCGCTGCTCGTTCTGCCATAAATCGCAGGACGCCGTCGCCAAGCTCATCTCCTCACCGAGCGACTACCCGCGGGCTTACATCTGCGATGAGTGCGTAGCGGTCTGCAACTCGATTCTTGAGGATGACCGGACTGAAACGCCCGCGGGCGCGGCACCGACCCACCTCCCCAAGCCGCTTGAGGTCAAGGCGTTTTTGGACGAGTACGTGATCGGGCAGGACCAGACCAAGAAGAAGCTGGCAGTCGCCGTTTACAACCACTACAAGCGCATCCAGATGAACCGGGTGCGCGGCAACGACGTGGAGTTGTCCAAGTCGAACATTCTGCTGGTCGGCCCGACCGGGTCCGGCAAAACACTGCTGGCACACACACTCGCAAAGATGCTGGACGTGCCGTTCGCCATCGTGGACGCGACGACGTTGACCGAGGCCGGCTATGTCGGCGAGGACGTTGAGAACATCATCCTGAAGCTGCTGCAAGCGGCTGATGGCGATGTGGCACGTGCGCAGACCGGCATCATCTACATCGACGAAATCGATAAAATCGGCCGCAAGGACGAGAATCCTTCCATCACCCGCGATGTATCCGGCGAAGGCGTGCAACAGGCCCTGCTGAAGATCCTGGAAGGAACGGTAGCAAACGTACCGCCGCAGGGCGGCCGCAAGCACCCGCACCAGGAGTTCACCCCGGTGGACACAACCAACATTCTGTTCATCTGCGGCGGCGCGTTTGTCGGGCTGGAGCGGGTTGTGGGCCGGCGGGTCGGCAAAAAGGCACTCGGGTTCAAGGCATTAACCGAGAAACAGCAGGCCGAAGGACTGGTGGATGTCAGGCAGCACCGCGACACCGAGCTGCTGCGCCAGGCCGAGCCGCAGGACCTGATCAAGTTCGGACTAATCCCGGAG
>CAXTYP010000325.1:0-3329 GCA_964248435.1 uncultured Acidobacteriaceae bacterium
TCGCCTCGCCGAACAGGATGGCCTCCCCTTCCGGCGTGTCCGTCGCAATCGCGTTCCCGTCCTCCATCCAGCCGGAGATCGGCTGCGCCGCCTGCGTGCCGCCAAACGCCGGCTGGTCCCCCTGCCGCACCGTTTCCTCGTCGGTGTTCGCATACACCCGCAGCCAGTGTCCCGAGCGCTCCAGGATCGACATCTCCCGCCCCGGCGCCACTGTGCCGATCTTGTCAGAGCCCGTATCACCCTGGATGTAAAGCGTCGTCGGCCGAATCACCGTGGCCTTCGGCGCCCCTTTTTGAGCCAACAACACCATCGGAAAAAGTAGAACAACGCAGCAGAGTCGGCGAAGCATAGCCCTAGTCTAGTTCGGGACTGCTTCCCGGGCGCATACCTCCGTTCGTACGACGTTCCCCGATATACCAAGCGTCGTGATCCAGTCGTTCAAAGACAAGGCCACCTTTGAACTCCTTATCATTCGGAAAAGCCGATTATGGAGCGACATGCAGACCGTTGCCATCCGCAAACTTGACCAGCTTGCAGCAGCATCGGTGTTGTCCGACCTGCAGGTACCGCCCGGCAATCGCCTCGAACTGCTGAAAGGTGAGCGTGCAGGTCAGCACAGCATTCGTGTGAACGACCAATGGCGAATCTGCTTTTCCTGACGCGATGATGGCGCTTACGACGTAGAACTTTTGGATTATCACTGATGGGGGAGGCATGACGATTCATAGACCTGCGCAAGGATGGCGAATCGAAGCGGCAACGACGCACCCCGGGGTCGTACTTTTGGAGGAGTTCCTCAAGCCGATAGAGATCACCGCGAATCACCTGGCCATGCGAACGCGGATGCCTGCCACTCGCATCGGTTAGATCATCCATGGGCAGCGCTCGGTCTCAACCGACACCGCACTGCGGCTTGCGCGCTTCTTCGGCACCTCCGCCGAGTTCTGGCTCAACCTGCAGTCCGCCTACGACCTGTCAAAAGCTCGTGTGGAGCTGGAAAGTGCAATTCTGCGCGATGTGCAACCACGGGAGGCCGTTAACTTGTAAAAGTGCCCAAGTCAAAGCAGCCCGCTGTGGTGCGACTTACACCAGTGGCCGGCTGCAGTGTTGCATCCACTTTCTAAAGGTCAAGAAACCGGTTCGTAGCAATGAATCCGGGCACGTACCGGCCTGATGGCCCGGCCGCGCTACCCCAGCCCATTCTCCGCGATCACGTGCTTATAAAACCGGGAGCTCAGCTTGGGCGTCCGCTTCTGCGTTTGAAAGTCGACATAAGTGATCCCAAACCGCTTTTCGTATCCATCCGCCCATTCATAGTTATCCAGCAGGCTCCACAGGAAGTACCCCTTCACCGGCACCCCTTCGCTCACCCCGCGCTGCAGCTGCGTCAGGTAGTTCCGCAGGTACATCACCCGGTCGATGTCAATCACCTGCCCCTGCGCATTCACGGTATCGTTCGACGACGCGCCATTTTCCGTGATGTAGATTGTCTTCAGTCCCCATACCTCGTGCGCCAGCTTCGGCCCCCAGTACAGCGCTTCCGGCCCCACAAACAGCCAGTCTGAAAACATGTGCGGGTACGACGAAGGCTGCTGCACCACCGAGTACCCCAGCTCCTGGGTGAGGTCCGCCATCACCCAGGTCGCCGTGTACACGTTGATCCCGTTGAAGTCGACCGGGCTTGAGATCGCCTTTAACTCCGCGTCCGTAAACTTCGGCGCATTCGGCCCCAGTCCCTTCAGATAGGCGTCCGTATACCGCCCCGTCTCAATCACGTTCAGATAGCGCGCGTTTTCCTCGCGCATGGCCGTGCGGGCCGCCGCGATATGTTCGTCTGTCGAGATCACCGGCGTGGTCGAAGCGATATTCTCCGCCAGACCCACCTGCGTCCCCGCTTTCGCCGATGCGCGGATCGCCTGCACCGCCAGCCCATGGCCCAGCACCGCATTGTGGCACACCTGCGCAAAAGCCTGGGTGCCGGCAAGCTTCAGCCCCGGCGCGTGCCCGCCTGAGCCATAGCCCAGCTCGGTAAAGGTTGCGATTTCGTTCATTGTCATGAAGTGGCTGATCCGGTCTGACAACTTGCCCGCCGTGTAGCCGGCATACGCGGCAAATGCTTCCGCGGTCGCGCGGTTCTGCCAGCCGCCCTTGTTTTCGAGCGCCTGCGGCAGGTCCCAGTGATACAAGGTACAGAACGGCTCGATGCCAGCCTCACGCAGCGCATCCGCAAACCGCTCGTAGTGGTCCAGTCCCTTGGGGTTCGGCTTGCCCGTTCCCTCCGGAAAAATCCGCGGCCACGCGATCGAAAACCGGCAGGTTTTCAGCCCCAGCTCCTTCATCAGGGCAATGTCTTCCTTGTAGCGGTGGTAGTCGTCGTCCGCCACGTCGCCCGTATCGCCGTTGTGGGTTTTGCCGGGCGTGTGCGAAAAGGTGTCCCAGATCGACACCCCGCGCCCATCCGCTTTGACCGCCCCCTCCACCTGGTACGCAGCCGTGGCCGAGCCCCAAAGAAATCCCTCCGGAAACTTCGCGCTTCCCGCGGGCGAGCCGTTTTGCCCGGCTTGGGCGGCTGACAGGGAAGAGGGCAGGGAAGTCGCGGCAGCCCCTGCTCCCAGCAGCTGTCCGAAGGTGCGGCGTGTCATACGATGGCTCAAGGAAGTTCTCGCTTTCCGGTTTGTTCCCGTTGGTTTCTTGTCAGGTGGATCGTTTGGCACAGCGAGTATATCGGTCCGTCAGCAGGCTTGGCGCGAACGCAAGCGGCCACGCACCCAAATGCTGGATTTCCCCGCTCACCGGGTTTCTCTCAGTGATCCTCCTCGCGGCACTCGTCGCTTTCGTGGTGTGGTCCATCCACTGGCCGCTGGTCGGCGACGCCGCGTTGTTTCACTTCATCGTCTTCCTCACGCGGCACGGCTCCGTCCCTTACCGGCAAATCATCGACCTCAACCTGCCCGGCACCTATGCGGCCCAGGCACTGGTGATGCGCGGCCTCGGCGACAGCGCGCTCGCCTGGCGGGTTTACGACCTCGGCCTGCTGGGGCTCATCGGGCTGGCGATGGCCGCCATCTGCGGCCCCGGCCGGCGTTTCGCGGCGCTCTTTGCCGCTTCTGTCTTCGCCCTGATTCATGGGCGCGACGGCCTCATCGATACCGGCCAGCGCGACCTGCTGATGACCGCGCTGCTTCTGCTCGGGTGTGCCGCGCTGCTGCGGCAGGGGCCCCGCCGCGGTTGGAGCTTCGCGCTTGGCCTTGCGGTCGGGGCCGCTGCCACGGTCAAGCCGCTGGCTCTTTTATTGCTTCCCGTCTGGGCGGCCCTTCTCGTCTTCCGCC